>NZ_JBNNMG010000002.1:0-203973 GCF_050272555.1 Lysinibacillus sp. NPDC047702
CTATCTGGAAAAACATAAAAGATAGAGAAATCCGACTTTGAATTCATTCAAAGTCGGATTTCTCACGAATTGAAGCTAGTTATGTCCCAGCCTCTTGTTTTTGTGGGAAAAAGAAATTTTAAAAATATGAATCGGAAATGAATCGACATCCGTCAGTAGTTTAGAAAGAAGGTGAGGGCAACAATGAATATAGAAAAGATTATCGAGATGCATGGTGACTATTTACTAAAGGTTGCTTATCTATATGTGAAAAATACAGCAACAGCTGAGGACATTGTGCAGGATGTGTTGATTGCCTTTTATCAAAAGCAGGAGCAGTTTCGTCAGGAATCATCCTTACGTACATATTTAGTGAAAATGACGGTTAATCGGAGCCACGATTATTTACGAAGCTGGAAAAGTAAACGATTAACACTGCTAGAAAAAATAACGGGACGTACAACAGCTGTCACACCTGAAAAAGAATTTCTTGCGAAGTCGATTAAGCGAGAGCTGGTGGAAGCGTTGTTTACCTTATCAGTTGCCTACAGAGAAGTGCTTATTCTTTATTATTTTGAAGATATGACAACTGTGGAAATCGCACAACTTGTATGTTGTCCAGAGGCAACAATCCGAACACGCTTGCAACGTGCTAGAAGACAGCTGGCAGCAACAATGGGAGATTATGATTGGGAGGTGTTACGCCATGAATCAATTTAAAGAAGAGGTACTAAAAGAACTTCGAGAGGTAAAGCTTACAGCTGAGAAAAAACAGGCAATCGCCCAAAAAGCACGACATAAAAGTATACGAAGAAGCAGTCCTTGGCAATATCGTGTTGTGCTGACAACGTTTACAATTTTTGTGATTTCCTTTGTGTTTTTATTATTAAACAAAAAAGATCAACAAATTGGAGGTCAACAAGCGGCAAATATGGAGCAGGAATCGAGTACATGGAGTATTTTAAGTTTGTTAGAAAATGACTTTGTAAAGGGTATCTTGATATTTTCCATTTATCTAATTTCCGCATGTTTTATAAAAAAGTATTTAAAAAAGAAAAAATACGGTTTACCAGTTTGTATTCAGTGTGGAGAATCGTGGACTAAAAAGCAGGCTCACACACTCTTTTGGAAAAATAATGCGAAACCGATTGTATGTAAACATTGTGGCAAAAAACAATATCGTACAAACAAATCGATGCAATTAAATGGGTTAGTACAGTTACCATTATTTCAGATTTTATTTATTGCGAGTTTTAATTTTCAAAATATTTTAATTGGAATAACTTTTTATGTACTAAGTATCCCTTTATTTTACTTTATACTCATCCCATATATATTTGCTCTACAGGAAAACGATCCGATGAAGGAACCTCAAAAACCACTTTGGTAAAAAAGTTTTTAAAAGAATTTATGGAAGGGGAATTGATATGGAGACAGTTATACAGATAGAAAATGTAAAAAAATCTTTTGGTTCCTTTGAAGTCATTCGGGATTTAACATTTAGCATTCAAAAAGGAGAGATTTTTGGCATAATTGGACCAAATGGGGCTGGAAAAACAACAACAATTGAAATTGTAGAAGGTTTGCAAGAATGTTCGTCTGGCAAAGTAACAGTACTCGGCTATGATCCTTGGAAAGATGCAAAAAAAATGAAGGAAAATATTGGTGTAATGTTTCAACATACAAATTTGCAACCAAAAATTAAAGTAGGGGAGGCTGTAGAACTGTTTGCCTCTTTTTATCCTCATCAGATTGATACAACAAAGGCATTGAGAAAATTAAAATTAGAACCGTTTCGTCATACGTATTTTAAAAATCTATCTGGAGGATGGAAACAAAAATTACTTTTAACTTTAGCAACTTTACATTCGCCATCAATAGTTTTTCTAGATGAGCCAAGTACAGGGTTAGATCCAAAGTCCAGAAGAGAACTATGGAAAATGATTGTTTCGCTTAGAGATGCTGGAACAACCATAGTATTGACAACACATTATATGGAAGAGGCGGAGCAGCTTTGTGATCGGATAGCATTAATGAATCATGGCGTCATAGTTGGTTTAGATACGCCTCAAAAACTTATTCAAAGCCTGAACAAAGATAAATCTATATTGATAGCATGTAAACAAATAGATATAGCATTGGTTCAGAAGATAGTTGGTGTCTTGAGAGTAGAATCGAAAAATAATCTACTTCAAATTTTTACAGATAATTTAGAATGGACAACATTTGGGCTTTTCAAATTAATAAGTACTCAAGGCTGGATTGTAGAAGATTTTCGATTTAGTACAGGTTCATTAGACGACTTGTTTGTCAAATTACCTCAGCTGAAAGGGGAGGTGATGTTATGAAGGCAATTCACATGCTAACTTTAATTGAATTGAAGTTATTTTTAAGAGATTTACAATCGTTGATTTGGACTTTTATTTTCCCATTTGTCATGATTTATTTTTTAGGATTTTTATTTGGTAATTCTTCTGTGGGGGAAATTGACTATAAAACTTTATTAATTCCAAATATGATAGCTCTTTGTCTGTTAAGCACAGCTTTATTTACATTAGGTACTCGAATTGTTAGTTATAAAGAATCCCAGTTACTGAAGACTTATCAAATTACGCCATTACGTTCTATTCGAATCATACTATCTTTTTGTTCATTAGGAGTAATTATTTCCCTTTTTAGTATTATTATCACTTATGTTAGTGGTTATTTTATTTACAATATAAAACCCCCTATTTATCTACTAGCAGTAATTTTTTCCTTAGTATTAAGCATGGTAACGTTATTCTCGTTTGGAATTTTAGTAACAGGCATTAGCTCCACAATGCAAGGAGCGGCTGGCATAAGTGTTTTAGCATTAAACATACAAACTTTTTTATCAGGTGGAGTAGTACCTTATCAAATTTTGCCCCTACCTCTAAAAATTGTGGCAAAAGCTTTACCATTACACTATGTAAATGACATTTTAACATTTACTTGGACAGGTCAATCAGTCAATTCTATATGGTTAAATATAATAATTCTAATAGGAATGGCCTTCGTATTTATCATTCTATCAATACGTTGTTTTAGATGGACTTAAAAATCATAATTAAAGGTGAGCGCGTATGAATTCTAAAAAAATTAGTAAAAAGAAAATATGGATGATTATAGGGTGTGTACAAGGGGTTATTCTCTTGATGCTATTACTATATTTAGGCGGGTATTTATAAATTTATTGTAAAAAAATTGCTAACTCACCATAGTAATCTCATTTTTTATAGCAATTTTTCAAAACTGATTGACAACGGTTTTCATTTGCTATAATCTTTGTGTTAACTTATTTTAAGTTGTAGTTAACGCACAAGGGGAGGCAATTTAGTTTGAAAAAGAGTAGTACATATCAATACGTATTAACAGCATTTGGAGCTGCTATTATTTCAGTTTTGGCACAAATCAGTATTCCAATTCCATTATCACCTGTACCCATTACAGGGCAAACACTTGCAATTGGCTTAGTTGTAACAATCCTAGGGACAAGACTGGGCACATTATCAGTGCTATTATATATTTTAATTGGAGCGACTGGCTTACCAGTTTATAGTAATTTTTCTGGCGGTCCTAGTATTCTCTTTGGTCCTACTGGTGGTTATATTGTCGGCTTTTTACCAACAGCTATCATTATGGGGCTTTATTTAAAGAAATTTGGTCTTACAATTCCACATGCGATTGTTTCAAATGTAATAGGGATGGTTATTACTTTAGCATTTGGTACAGTATGGTTAAAATTCGCGATGAATCTTTCTTGGATGGGAGCATTTATGTCAGGTGCAGTGCCATTTATTATTCTTGGTTTAGCAAAAGCTGTACTTGCTGCATGGGTTGGCGTCATTGTTCGCCGCCGTTTAGAATCTGCTCGTTTAATTGAAGCAACTGCATAGGAGGCGAATTGTTTTGGCAACGTTATGGACAGGCGGGAAAATTTACACGATGGCGAAAGTTGGCGAAACAGTTGAAGCTGTCCTAGTCAAGGATGGAAAAATAGTGGCGACAGGCTCAGTTGATAGTCTGTCGCCATATGCTACTTCTATTCAGAATTTACAAGGAAGTGTCATGTATCCAGGCTTTGTGGACAGTCATTTACATATAATTGGGTATGGGGAGAAATTAAAGCATATCGATGTATCGAACGTCACAAATAAGGAAGAGCTGCTAACTATTATTGGTGAGAGGATGGTAAGCTCTTTAAAGGATGAATGGGTTATTGCTATCGGATTGAATGAAACACAATTTGATGTACCTATTTTTCCAACATTGATGGAACTAGACGCACTAGGTGAAGCACATCTTATTATAAAGCGTAGCTGTCATCATTTAATTCTAGCCAATTCTAAGGCACTCGCTTTTGCAGGTATTACCAACGATACTCCTTCACCCACGGGAGGCATCATAGAGAAAGTAGAAGGACAGCTAACAGGTGTATTAAAGGACGCAGCTTTATATATGATTGTCAACAATATGCCTCATATCACACCACTCTATATTGAGGATGCACTGAAAAAGGCAGTAGCATCATTACAAAAATTCGGTTTAGTTGGTGGTCATTCAGAGGATTTAAGCTATTATGGACCACCGATACAACCCATTCACGCGTTCCGAAAGGTTGTAGAAGCACAACAATCGTTTAAGGTGCATTTATTGCAGCATCACACAGTATTTGAGGAAGTTGCTAAAATGCAGGAAACATCATCACCTTATATGGAATTTGGTGCCATGAAAATCTTTATTGATGGTGCCTTTGGAGGGCGTACAGCTGCTCTTCGTAAACCTTACTGTGATGAACCAAATAATAGTGGTATGCTTGTTCATTCAACTGAGCAGTTAGAGAAATATGTTCAACTTGCACGTCAGTATGGACAAACAGTGGCAGTTCATGTGATTGGAGATTTAGCTATTGATACCATTTTAGCGGTATTCAAGGATTATCCGCCACTACAAGGGCATATAGATCGTATTATTCATTGTAGCTTAGTGGATGACGATATTTTAGCCAAACTAGCATCCTTACCTGTTGCAGTGGATATGCAGCCTCAATTTGTACAGGGAGAGTTTCAGGCAGAGCTATCAAGACTTGGTGAGCAGCGAGCGCAAGGGCTGCATCCATTAAAATCGCTTTTAGATCGTGGAATAGTCGTGGCAGGGGGCAGTGATGCTCCGATTGAAGTGCCAAATCCATTGCATGGTATTTATGCAGCGGTGACAAGAAGGAATTTCGGCGAAACGCATAACGGCTATAATGCTTCTGAGAAGATATCACGCTATGAGGCAGTGCAACTTTACACTGTTGGAGCTGCACAGATAATAGGTCAGGATCATATTCGTGGTAAGATTAAGGAAGGTTATACGGCAGATTTCACCATTTTCGAAGAGGATTTATTGAGTATCGACATTGAAAAATTACCGCATGTAAAAGTGGTTTATACGGTTGTTGATGGACGTATCGTTTACGCAAATCGCTGTGAGGGTTAATCCTGACAGCGTTTTTTTATGTTTCAGAAACAATTCTGCTATTGCTTACACAAGGAATCGATTTTCTGGCTAATTTTCATTAAATCCAATCGTGCTTTTTCGGGCAAATGAAGTCCCACTTCTTTTTCTTGCTTCAAGAAGTGGGTGTCTTATTTTGTGCGGGATAGCTTGTCAAGTTGCTGTTCAAGGTTTTGTACACGCTTTGTTAGTGCATCCACTTGTTGCTGTAGCGTCTGTTGTGGAGGCAAAGGAGTAGTTGCTTTCATTTTCTTTATCATATGAATCATGACAAAAAATATAGCTAGGAACATTACAAGCACTACACTCGTACTAATAATATCTCCAAGGTTAAAACTCTTCTGCGTCATTATTATCTAACCCCCTTAAATTCTTCTCCATTATAGTATTTACTGGATGACCAACCTAAAAGTTTCAAGAAAATATATCCAATCACGAAAAATACACAAATCTTAAGCATCTTTCTGGCATATGATATGGGACAAATTCAAAAAATTTCTATTGTTAAGGTAATTTAGCAAATAGAGCATATCATATAGAAACAAGTGTAATAAGCGAAAATGGGGGAATACGGTAGTATGGACTGGGGTGATTTAAATGCATAGAGCTGGACAAGTAATGCGACATGCTATCTACAATATATATCATTATCGCTTTGATTATATACAGGTTTTCGCGCTTATTCGGGTATGTCAGTTTTTATTTTTTTTACCAGTGACAACGATTGTCTTTAAACTAATGCTGCAAGTAACAGGTTATACGCATATTACTGAGCAAAATATTCAAAGCTTTATTTCACATCCATTTGTCATTTTGATGTTATGTCTAGTAATAATGGTGTTTTTGCTTTTTATTTATTATGAAATGGGCTTTCTTTTTTTAATGGCCTTTTACCAGCAAAGAGGAATTCGATACCGATTTTTAAACATTTGGCAGCGATTGAATCGAAAGGTTATTTCTTTTTTTAGTGTGCAAATACTTTTTTTTATTGTTTATCTTGTACTGTTATTACCATTAGCTTCGTTTATGTTACCTTTAACGTTAACTCAAGCTATTACTATTCCTCGTTTTTTGATGGAAGAGATTATGAGTACTCGTGAGGGCAGATTAATCTATGCCGCTGTCGCTGGCTTTTTAGTCATCATTGGTATCCGTAGTATATTGACATTACCGATTTTTACAATCCAACCCAAAATTTCTATTTTTCGATCATTGATACAGAGCTGGCGTTTTTCAAAACGTGGCCTATTTGAAATCCTCGTTTTATTAGCCATGCTTTTAACTGGTCATTTACTTGTCCTGATAGGAATTACTATTATCGGTACTCTTCCATTGTATATTTTAGAGCGTTTTATACCAAGTATGGCCCTTATCACAGCAGGGGTGACATTAGCATTTTTAGAAATGGCTTTTGTCGTATTATTCACGTTACTGCAAGCAACATATTCACAAGTAATGGTGGCTATTACCTTTAATACATCGGTTTTAAGCAAATTTACGTTTGTACCGAAATTTAAGAAAAGACGTTTAAAACCACTGTCATTTATTGTAGTAGCTGTTTTTATTGCTTTAAGTGTGATGAACACCATTTCCTTAGAGAAAAGTGTCTATGCACCTGATACAAAAATCATTGCTCATAGAGGGTATACAGCAGGCAATGTGGAAAATACAATTAGCGGTCTTGTAAGTGCAGCTAGTGCTGGAGCAGACTTAATCGAGATTGATATTCAGCAAACAGTTGATGGAGAGTTCGTGGTCTTTCATGATCGAACTTTAAGAAGATTAGCAGGTAAAAATGGTGTGATTGCTAATATGACACTTGGCGAATTAAAGACGCTGACGATTCATGCAAATGGTTTTAGCGATAAAATTTCCTCTTTGGATGATTTTATTGAAATTGCAAAGGCTCTAAATGTTTCATTGTTAATTGAGTTAAAGGTACATGGAAAGGAAACGGAAGATGCTCTGCCCAAATTAGTGGAAAAGCTTCGTGCTTATAAGGTGCTTGATTCATATTATGTGCAATCCTCTGATCTACAAATGATGACTCAGTTAAAAAAATTGGCACCAAATTTACGTGTGGGTATAGTCTATGCATTAAATATCGGACCGATAGTTGAAACAGTAGACTTTATTGCTCTTGAAGAATCTTGGATAACAGCTGAGCTTATTGCCGATTTGAAGCAACAGAAAATTGATTTATTTGTGTGGACGTTAAATAAGGATCGTTCATTGCATGAATTTATTGAGAAAAATGTCAACGGTGTGATTACTGATCATCCAGATGTCGCCTTAGATATCCGAACCAAGCAAAGTGCGCATCAATACTTTTTACAGCGTATCCTTAATAGAATACAATTTATATTTTAAAAGCATCCTTCCCTGAAATGAGATAAAGGTTAGCTCATTTTATGGAGAGGGAATCATAGATTTTTAGGAGAAATATCAAATAAAATGTGGAGGCTGTAACCTTTTTCATTTAAATACGACTACTTTATGAATTCGTAAATGATGAAGGAGATGCTTTTTTATGAAAATGAAGAAAGTCGTACCATTTGCAATGACAGCTTTATTAATCGGGAGCGCAATCGGTGTTCCATCTGCATTCGCAAACGAAGGAGAGGCAGTTGTGACAAATGCTGCTGATAATAAGGAACAAAACCCACAAGTGCAGCCTATTTTTATAAAAGTGGCTGGTACTGTAGACAATGTTGAAACGCGTGATAAAGCGACATATTATACGGTGAAAGATGGCGAAAATATAAATGTTTTTGTTGTCAATGATGATACATTAGTATTTGATAATACGGGCAAAGAAGTAAAGCTTCAGAAGGGTGATAAAGTAACGGCTTATACGTATGCTAACAAGCCGATGATTATGATTTATCCACCTCAATATAACCCAGAAGCAATCATCGTGGAAACAAAAGAAATGGGAAGTGTTGAGCTTGATTTTTTCAATAAAGATTTAGTCAATACAAATAACACGTTAAAACTTAATATAGGTGAAGCGACAAATTTACTTAGCCTATCTGGTAAAGAGGTAAAGGCAGCTGATTTAGCAGAGCAACATTTACTAGTGTTTTATACAATCGCAACAATGAGCATTCCAGCTCAAACACCACCTTCAAAAGTGGTTGTCATAGATACAATTACTGAAAAGCCAGGTGAGGTTGATCCTGAAGAAGGGGAGCCAACTGAATCTGCTGTACAAGAAATCATTAACAATGATTTTTATGAAGTAGATGGTACAAAAATGGTACCATTACGCTTAATTGCTGAAAAATTAGGCTTTACTGTAGAATCAACAGGAAAAGGTGCAATTGTTTCAAAAGGCGCACTATCTTATACAATTACGCGTGGTCAAAAAGAATATGGTTATAATAAGGCAATTCGTCATTTTGAAGCAGCACCAGCTTTATTAGAGCCAACAAAAACTTATGTTCCACTTGAATTTGCGAATGAATTAATGAAATAACAACTATGTTCCCTCCATAGCAGATAGCTATGGAGGGTTTTTTTTATCTTCTTTTCAAACAAATTTCCAATAGCTTGAAAATTATTTTGGACAATAAACAAAAGAAGCAGCACGTTTTTGTTTATATTCTAAATTATAATAATAATCTGATAATTTATTGACTTTTTACTGACCTAAAAATAAGATGTACAATAACCGGTTTAACAAATAAATGCTTTAAAGCAGCAATTGAATGTTTTAATAATGATATAACGACACAAGGGGTGATTGATTTGAAGTCAGTTGTAACAAGAAATATCATCTTCTCTGCCTGCTTTATTGGGTTAATTTTACTAGCAAGTTTTCCAGGCTTATTTGATTTTAGTAATAAAATTGAGCCGAGAATTTTCAGTTTATCCTTCGCCTATTTTTGGCAAATTACTATGAATATCTTAATTTTTGCGCTATTAATAACTTGGTATTTTGTAGATTCTAAGTATGGGGATTTGGATATTGATATTGAGCCTTTAACGAAAGCCGAATTGCTAGAAAGAGAGGTGACTCGTTAATGTTATCTATTACCTTTATTGTCATCTTCTTTGTCATCATTTTTGCAATCAATGCTAAAAATTTTGGTGTCAAGTCATTCGAGGAATATGCAACTGCACGAGGAAGCTTTGGGGTTATGGCAATTTCATTGGCCGTATTTTCAACCTGGTATGTTGGTGCAACATTTACGGCATTTGCAGGCTATTCAGTAGGCTATGGATTTATTGGTCTTTACGTACTGACATATGCAACTTTAACAATGCTTTCCATGTATTTAGTTGCTGAAAAAACATATATTTGGGGTAAAAAATATCATATTAGTACGCAGGCTGAGTTAATGGATTTACGCTACAAAAGCAGCATGGTGCGATTAGTAGTAGGCATTGCAGGAATTGTGTTTACTGCACCATGGCTATTAATGGAATGGATTACTCAGGGCGTTATTTTCAACTATGCAACGAACGGCTTAATTAGTCCAGTTGTTGGTATGATTATTGGGATTATTGTTGTGCTTGCTTATGTTTCATTAGGTGGAATGAAATCAGTAATTACAGCGAATATTTTTCAAGGTGCATTTATGTTTTTCGTTGGAACAGGTGTAATGATCTATATGATTTTTAAATTTGCTGGAGGTATATCTTCAGGTATGGATTCCTTAGTGGCTAATTATCCTGAAACATTAACATTCCCTGGACCTGGTTGGGAATTACCTACTCCGTTTTGGACATCCATTATTATAACTAGTGGATTAGGCGGATTCATGTGGCCGTGGGTATATAATAAATTATTTGCCTCAGATAGTATTCGATCCATTAAACAATCGGCATTAATTGCGCCTATTATCGGGGGGATATTCTACGTAGCGTTCCAACTGCTAGGAAATGTACTGTATATGAATGATACAGCAAGAAGTAATCCTGAAGAAGCGTATATGTGGGCTGCTGGACAAATTGGACCATTCGTACTTGCTCTCATGTCTACAGTTATTATGGCGACAAGTATTGCGACAGTAAGTGGAATCATTCAAGCTATGTCAACATCGATTTCTCGTGATATTGCGACCGTTATTAAAAAGGATATTTCTGAAAAAACGGCAATGAAAATAGCAAGAATTTCCGTTTTTATTATAGGAGCGATTTGTGCAGTATTAGCAACGGTAGATGTAGGCGCATTAATTAATGTAGCATTACTATCCTACCAAGGGATTATTATGATTTTCCCTGTAGTCATTCTAGGTCTATATTGGAAGCGTGCCAATAAGCAAGGGGCTATTGCAGGAATGATTGTCGGCACAATTGTCTCCATGACATTAACAGTAACAGCGCCAGCATTTATTGCAGATTTAGGATGGTCTGCTGGTGTCTATGGTCTTATTGTAGCAACTATTATTATGATTATTGCTGGATATATGAGACCAATAGAGTCACATGTTGAGGATCTGTGGAAAGATGTAGAAACAGCAAGGCAGAATAAAAAAGCAGTTTCGCTAAATGCGACAGAAACAGAACCAGTAACGGCGAATATCAGCCTGGAAAATAAGTAAAACAGGAGGAATAATATGAAAAATACATTATCAGCTGAAAACATCCAGCAAGAAGTATTAGCTACCATAGATGAGATGCGTGAAGAAATCATTCAATTAGCAAGTAATATGGTAAAAATCCCAAGTGTAAACCCAAATTATGATGGAGTCAATAAGGCAGAAGTAATTGGTGGAGAAAAGAATGTGCAGCTATTTTTAAAGCCAATCTTTGAAGGGATTTGTGATGAAACAGATATGTGGGAGATCGAGGAGCAACGACCGAATTTAGTCGGAAGAATTAAAGGCTCAGGTAATGGTGGTAAATCTCTTATTTTTAATGGACATATCGATGTAGTGCCTCCAGGTCCGAACTCTGACTGGAAATATAATGATCCCTTTTCAGGTAGGGTGGAAAATGGCAGACTGTATGGACGTGGCGCATGTGATATGAAAGGTGGGATTGCTGCTCAAATAATGGCAGCAAAAGCCTTGAAGAAATTAGGTGTGCAATTGAAAGGGGATTTATTGCTTGAAACGGTTGTAGGTGAAGAAACGATGGATCATGAACTAGGAGTTACTGCTACTGTAGAAAGAGGCTATACGGCTGATGCGGCCATTGTATCAGAACCCTCTGGGCCACCACAAAGTTTAGCCGTAGTGCCAGTTAGTCCTGGTGTCATCCGAATGCACATTACAGTCAAAGGGAAAACAACACATGCATCTGTACGTAGAGAGTTTATTCGTGCAGGTGGTAAACATGGTGAAGTTGGCATCAATGCTGTTGAAAAAGGGATGTATATTGTACAAGCCCTACAGCAACTAGAAGACGAATGGGGATTTACAAAAAAACATGAGCTATTTGAACCAGGACATTTCTCAATTCATCCCGGCATCATTCATGGTAAATCCTATGATGTAGATTTACCGTTTGTCGTTTCAGATTATTGTACGATTCAATATGCAGTATGGCACCATCCTAAAGAAACCTTTGAGGAAGTGAAGGCAGAAATTTTAGGACATTTAGAAAGAGCTGTGCAGAATGATTTATGGTTACGACATAACCCTCCAGAAGTTGAATTTTTATTGCATTGGCCTGCGTTTGATGTAGCGGTAGATCATCCGATTGTGCAAGCTACAAGTCGTGCACACCAAGAAGCAACCGGTGAAGAAGCGACTATTCATGGCTTTGTAGCTGTGGCAGATGCAGCATTTTTAAATGCCAAGGGAATTCCTTCTATTATATATGGTCCAGGAAGTATTTTAGTAGCCCACGCTGCTAATGAGTACGTACTAGTTGAGGATTTAATAAAGGCTGCCAAAACATATGCCTTAACAGCCATAGATTGGTGCGGTATTGAGGGATTATAAATGGAGGTGTAGTTAATGGGAAAATTAGATGGAAAGACTGCCTTTATTACAGGTGGCGCTCGAGGGATGGGCAGGGAATATGCTCTACGATTTGCAGAGGAAGGCGCAGCAATCGTTATTACCGATATTGCTAAGGATATTCCGACTGTTGCCTATGAAATGGCAAAGCAATCGGAACTAGCGCAAACCGTGGAAGAAATAAAAAAGCACGGTGTAGATGCCTTAGGTTTAGTAGCCGATGTTCGTAATGCACAGGAGCTTGAATTAGCTGTCCAAAAGACGATTGAGCATTTTGGAAAAATCGATATTCTTGTAACCAATGCTGGCATTCTATCGTATAACAAGCTATGGGAGATGCCAGAACAGCAATGGGATGAAATGCTTGATATTTGCTTAAAGGGTACTTGGTTAACCTGTAAATATGTACTTCCTCATATGATTGAACGTCAAGTAGGAAAAATTTTATGTGTATCATCAGTGAATGGACTTCGAGGCGGTCAAAATGTTGGGCATTATGTGGCTGCAAAACACGGGGTGTTAGGATTAGTCAAAACTTTAGCAATGGAGGTAGGACCCTATAATATTCATGTCAACGCTATTTGTCCTACCGCTGTTGATACAACAATGGCAAATAATCAAGCTACCTATGATCGCTTGGCAAACAAAAAAGGAGCTACAAGAGAGGAAGCGACACCTGCATTTGGCAATCATCATGTTTTCCCACATCAAGATTTTATCGCACCGAAGGATGTTATTAATGCAGCACTATTCTTAGTGTCAGATGATTCCAACAATATTTCAGGATCACATATTGCAGTGGATGCTGGCTATTTGACAATGTAGGAGGGAACCACATGATAGGAAGATTACAGGATAAAGTTGTAGTGATTACAGGTGCTGCACAGGGAATCGGCTTTGCTACAGCAAGAAAATGTGGCCAAGAGGGCGCGAAAGTCGTTATTTCAGATTTTAATGTGGAAAAGTTACAGGAAGCTTCTATACAATTACAACTAGATGGCTTTGATGTTCATGCAGTAGTATGTAATATCACCGATGAAGGGCATATTGCCAAGCTTTATGAGGAAGCAATAAAAAAATATGGCTATATTACAACAGTGGTTAATAATGCAGGTATTTTTGTCAATAATACAGCCGAAACGTTTGATGCGATCACCTTTGAAAAAATTGCCAATATCAATATTAAAGGTGTGATGCTCAGCACTAAACATGCCATTCCGTATTTGAAGGGGCAAGAGGGTAGTTCTATCATCAATCTGGCATCTATTTCAGGTATGATCGGTACTAAAAATCATAATTTGTATATTATGACAAAGCATGCAGTGGTAGGTATTACACGAAGTACTGCCGTAGAGCTTGGGCAGTATGGAATACGTGTTAACGCAGTGTGCCCAGGATTAACAGACACGAATATGGCAGAGCAGCTCATCGAGGGAGATGGTGGCGGTCAATCCATTCGACAGGCTTACGAAAATGCCTATTTATTAGGACGATTAGGTAGACCAGAAGAAATCGCCAATACAATTTCTTTCTTAGCCTCCAATGAAGCATCCTTTATCACAGGTGCGTTAATACCAGTGGATGGCGGCTATACGGCAACTTAAACACATCTAAAAAACAGTCTATTTTTATGGAAATGATAAAAATAGACTGTTTTTGTTATAGCTATTGATAGGTGGGCAGTTGGAGCTCTTCTAGTAAAAAGCCAATATAAAACAAAATTTGATCCTGTAATTTTTCAGGATTGAGCTTTGAGATTTCTTTAATTAAACTAAGGCGATAACGGACTGTATTTTTATGAACGAATAGCTGCTCAGCTGTTTTATTAAAATCGGCATTATTAAATAAAAATACTTTCAGTGTATTATAGAGCTCAGCTGTCTTTTTCTCATCAAATTCCTTTAATGGCATTAAGTATTCCTGCTGAAGAAATGAAGCCTCTTTTATAGGCTGACTGGAGAAAAGGATTCGTTCGAAATTTAATTGTTCAAAATTTATAACCTTCGATAATTGATTTTTTTTCGCTTGTGCAAAATGTAATGACACTAATGCCTCGTTGTAGCTTTTTACAATAGATTGTAAATCATATAACCTGCCAATTCCGCCGAAATAGGCGTTTTTGACATTATATTTGGCTAATAAGTAATCAATTTTTTCACAAATAAAGGCAACATCAATTTCTGCTGTCGCATCTAACAGCAAAACTAAATAATTATTGGAATCAAACCCTATCTTGGTTAATGTATATTTTTCTAATAAGAAGATAAAATTTGATGTTAAGATAAGTGTATCTTGTTTGTTATAATCCGGGAATTTTAATTCGATTAAAAGTAATTGATGCGGTTGATCCGTCAAATCCCAATTGACCTCTCTCGAAACACGAATGATCTCCTCAGTACTATTAAATTTTCCATGTAATAAATCTACTAGAAAGCCGCTCCTATTTTGCTGTGAAAGTGAAATAATACTTTTTATCTTTTGTAGCTCAGTTAATAGAATAGCAGTGGCTTGTGAGATGGCCACTTTTTCCCATGGAGCGTGAATATCTTGACTATCCCAAAGAATAATACAGCCTTCTAGATATCTGTTTTCGTAAATCGGCTTCACATACACTTGGATGGGAAGCTCCTGAAAACTTTCTTTCGTTAGGTTTTTTGTTTTAATAATATGGATAATGTCTGAAGTGATTTCTTCATAAACAGGCGTTAATTCAAATGAGCTATACAACTTATCGATAGAATGTAAATAAATAGTAGTCTTTTGGAAAGTTAATTTTTCAATTAATAGTGGTAATTGTTGAAAATCGGTTTTTGATAATAAAAAATATTGGAATTCCTCATAGATATTCTTTACTTTTTCTAATTCAAGTCTTTGTTCATTATTAATATGATTGACAATCGGAATAATCATATCTGCCCAAGCAATTTGGTTGTCTAGCTCAACAATAACAATCTCATATTGTTCTGCAAAATTCTGCACGTCTATGGAAATAGACGGAATATGCCGACCAATTTTAATTCCTAAGGCACTGACTCCTTTTTCAGAGAGTGTCAGAATTAATTTTTTTAATGTTTCATCTAAACTGTTTTCGTTTGTTAAGAATGGAAAACCTGTTGTAAGAATGAAATTTCCCCGTTCAATCCAAGAAAACCCATCTGGTGCGTCTACGATAGTAGCTCCTGTTACTTCCTTTTCCAATAAATCCTTTCCAGCGATAATCTTAGCATGTGTAAATTCTTGTAAAATCATAACATCTTTTATCCGCAAGTTAATCACCTCATAAATGTATTGATGAAAAGGTGATTATGTATGCTTAGAGCAACGCAGTAGTAATTTTATTTTATATAAAAATGGAAGCATTCTTTTGGCTCTTAGCCAAAAAATACAATGCTATAGTAAGTGAAAGGTGAGATTACTAGTATAATACACTAAATTTTTGTAATTTTCACTTATTTTTAGATTTGTAGCTTGATTGTTCTTGACAATTTTGGGTAAAAGCATCCGCTACATATCTATTGTGATACCAGTCTAGGAAGGGAGGTGTTATTTTGATCAATGAAGAAAGAGCGACACAATTTTTACAAACTTTAGTTCAAATCAATAGTGTCAATCCACCTGCTAATGAGCTGGTAGTTGCTCATAAAATAGCTGAGCATTGTACGAGCTACGGCTTAGATGTCGATATTCAAATGATAGATGATGCTAGAGCAAACATCATTGTAAAGTTATTGAGCCATGCAAAGGAGAAAAAAGCATCATTGCTATTTAGTGGTCATCTGGATACAGTTCCTGTTGGAGATGTACCTTGGGATTACGAGCCTTTTTTGGCTGAAATCATTGATGGCAAAATGTATGGCAGGGGAACGACAGATATGAAAGGTGGAGTAGCTGCTTTA
Source organism: Lysinibacillus sp. NPDC047702 (assembly GCF_050272555.1). Taxonomy (NCBI): domain Bacteria; kingdom Bacillati; phylum Bacillota; class Bacilli; order Caryophanales; family Bacillaceae; genus Lysinibacillus; species Lysinibacillus sp. NPDC047702. Next base: position 16,313 of record NZ_JBNNMG010000002.1, read on the forward strand.
CTAGAGGCAATGATTATGTTAAAGGAAAAAAAGATTCCTTTAAAGGGAGATTTATTGTTTTTAGGAACAGCAGGTGAGGAGGTGGATTGCATAGGTGCAAAACAAGCCATTGAAACTGATATTATAAAAAATGCAGGTGCCATTATTATTGCTGAACCGAGCAGCGGAGAGATTTTTTGTGCACATAAGGGTGTCTTGTGGTTAGAGATTGAAACTTTCGGTAAAACAGCACATGGTTCAATGCCTCAAAATGGTATAAATGCTATTACGCATATGCATAAAATTATAAGCGCTTTACAGACTTATTCATTTAGAGCAGTAGAAGATCATCCTTTACTAGGTCGACCAACACTTGTCATTAGTACGATAAAAGGGGGTGTTACTACCAATGTAATACCTGATTATTGTGCTATACGTATAGATATTAGATCCACACCATTGCTATCTCATCAAGAAATAGTAGAGGATATTAAAGAAATTATTGGGGAAATTCAAAAGACAGTTCATGACTTCAATGCAAAGGTCCATGTGATTCACGATTTAAATTCCATTGATTACTCAGGCAGTCAAGCATTATTAGCACAATTGAAAGCGGTGAAAAATGAGTTATCCAATGTGACGTTATTGGAAAAGGGTGTTAATTATTATACAGATGGCTCTGTTTTTTCAACTGCTACCAATGCACCTATTATCATCTATGGTCCTGGCAATGAAAATTTAGCACACCAGCCAAATGAACATATTGAAATGAATGCATTTTTTGATGCTATTGAATTTTATAGTGTTTTTGCAGAGAGATATTTAACTTGATAGGGAGGATTAACGATGAATGCATACTCGGAAACAGTTTTTAATGCCAAAACGAAGATTTATACGGGCGTATCTTCTATAAAAAAATTAGGACTTGTTCTACAAGAAATGGGTGCTCATCGCATTTTGATGGTAGCAGATCAAGGGATTAAGCACTCGGGTATTTTAAAAAATGTACTTGGTGAAATCCCTGAAAATATTGAGGTTTTGATATATGACGAGGTAAAACCTAATCCAGATGTTGCAAGTATTGATGAAACTGCCAATATCTATAGGAAAAAGGAGATATCAGCTTTAGTCGCTGTAGGTGGAGGTAGTGTAATTGATAGTGCCAAGGCTTTAGCGATTATGCTAACAAATGAGAGCTCTATTTCAGCCTATTATGGCTTCGATCAATATGCTGAAAAAGCACTTCCGTTAATTGCTGTTCCAACAACGGTAGGAACAGGGAGTGAAAGTGGAAATGCAGCAGTTATTACGGATGAGACAGAGGGATTGAAAACAAAAAAATTAGTTTTTGGAGAAGATTTATTCCCTAGAGTGGCGATATTAGATGGAAGCTTATTACGTGCTATGCCAAGCGGTCTAATAGCCTCTACAGGGATGGATGCGTTAACACATGCTATTGAGGGGTATGTATCTATTTGGAGCTCGCATTTTACGGATGCACTTAATTTACATGCAGTAAGAGTAATTGGAAAATCATTATTACCTGCGATTGCCCATAGTGAAAATACGGAGGCTATGCATGGCATGTTATTAGCTAGTTCTATTACAGGCTTAGGAATGGCTAATTCAGGGTTAGGAATGGTGCATGGGATATCACATGCTATCGGTGCGCAGTATGATGCTCCACATGGTATTGTCAATGCTATTCTATTGCCTTATTTACTAGAATACAATTGGATTGCTAATCCTGAGAAATTTAAAGATATTGCTGAAGCCTTACGTGTCAATATTGAAGGGCTTTCAGTAGAAGAGGCAGCCAAAGCAGCTGTTGCCTATGTGAAGAACCTAACGAAAGAAGCGGGAATTCCTGAGAAGTTGGGTGCCATAGGTGTAAGCAAAGATCAAATCGATGTTTTAGTTGATATTGCCTTCCATGATGCGCAGTACATGGTGCCGAATCCACGTAAAATGTCTAGACAGGACATCTATAATATTTTAGATCAATCAATCTAACAAGGAGGTCTATCTATGCTAGAGATGAAATTACCACAGGCAATTGAATTATTACCTAAAGTGCAAGCTTTTTTAGAGGAAACAAAGGGGTTATATATTAACGGAGAATTTACTCAATCAAAAGCTGGTAAAACCTTCGAAACCATAAATCCTTCCACTGGAGAAAAAATAACGGATGTATATGAAGCCCAAGCGGAGGATATAGATGCAGCAGTGGAAGCAGCAAGAGATGCTTTTGATCATGGACCATGGTCAAAAATGGATGCTGCTCAAAGAGCATTAATGATGCTAAAACTAGCGGATTTAATGGAAGAGCATAAAATGGAAATCGCTCAGATTGATGCCATGGATAATGGTAAGCCGATTAATGAGGTGTTGGGAAATGATATTCCAAATGCTGTTGAGCAATTTAGATATTTTGCTGGCTGGGCAACGAAGAATATGGGACAAGTCCTGCCTGTAGCGGGGAATTTTCTAAATTATACAAGACATGAGCCAGTAGGTGTAGTGGGGCAGATCATTCCATGGAATTTTCCGTTTATGATGGTTTCCTGGAAAGTTGCACCTGCATTAGCAACCGGGTGTACTGTTGTCCTTAAGCCAGCAGAACAAACACCGTTGTCTGCTCTTTATTTTGCCCAGTTGGTGACAGAGGCAGGCTTTCCTCCAGGTGTTATTAATATTGTGCCTGGCTTTGGTCCAATTGCAGGAGAGGCATTAGTGATAAATGAGAAAATCGATAAAATTGCCTTTACCGGCTCTACAGATGTAGGAAAAGGTATTATGAAAAAAGCAGCTGACACAATGAAACGAGTGACATTAGAGCTTGGAGGAAAGTCTCCTAATATTATTTTGCAGGATGCTGATTTAAGTACTGCAATTCCAGGTGTTCTTTCAGGTATAATGGCCAATCAAGGTGAAGTTTGTAGTGCAGGTTCAAGAGTATTTGTTCATCGTAGCCAGTCTGAGGAGATTATTAAACAAATGGTGAGTTATGCTACAAAAATTCAACAGGGTCATGCTTTAAATTTTGCAACACAAATGGGAGCACTCGTTTCAGAAAAACAGCTAAATCGTGTTAAAAACTATATTGAAATAGGTGTCGAGGAGGGAGCAACATTAGCATGTGGTGGTAAATCGGCTGACAATGGCTATTATATGGAGCCTACTATTTTTACAAATGTTTCTGATACGATGACAATTGCACAAGAAGAAATCTTTGGACCAGTTGTTGTTGTGCTGGAGTATGATAGTTTGGATGAATTAGTAGAAAGAGCAAATAGGTCGAATTTTGGGCTGGCAGCAGGCATTTGGACACAGAATTTAAAGCATGCGCATTCATTAGCCGCAAAATTAAAGGCAGGTTCAGTATGGGTGAATTGCTATAATATGACAGACCCTGCTTCTCCTTTTGGAGGGTATAAACAATCGGGCATTGGTAGGGAAATGGGCGTGTATGCTCTACAAAATTATACTGAAGTGAAGAGTGTTTGGATTAATTTGGATTGATGTTGTATTTTAATGAAACTAAACAAGTTCCCTAGTTATCATAAAACAACTAGGGAACTATATTTTTGTAGAAAAATATAGTTTTAAGGAGAAAAAATAACCGTAATTTAGATAAATTTAATATTTATAGTATTGACAATTGTCTAACTATTCTATAAAATTCAAAACAAATCCACATAAATACAGAATTTGAATGTTGAATTTGTGGATTTTGTTGGATTTTACTATGTGTTTGGAGTGATTGTGTATGTCCCTTTCGTTTGAGGAACGCAAAAAAGTAATTTTAGATATTTTAGATTTAGAAGGCAAAGTGAAGGTAAGTGATGCCGAACAACTATTAAACGTATCAGGTGAGACTATACGTAGAGATATGGACCGATTGGAGAAGGAAGGGCTCCTACACAAAGTTTATGGAGGTGCCGTGAAAGCTAAAGAAAAGTATGAACGGACATTTGAACAGAAAACTTCACTCAACAACTTAGAGAAAAGAATGATATGCAAGGCTGCAGCGAGTATTGTGGAGGATGGAGAAATTATTTTTATTGGTCATGGTACAACAGCCTATGAAATCGTTCGTTATTTAAGTGATAAACCAAATGTAATAGTGGTAACAAACTCTCTCCCGGTTCTATCATTAGCCGCAGAATGCTTCCAGGGCAAGGTGCTTTTTGCAGGAGGTGAATATGAGCATCGACAAAAATTTATGGGTGGTCCATTAGCCGATATATTTTTTAATCAATTAAAGGCAAATAAAGCCTTTGTAGCTGCTGGTGGAATTTCTTTAAATGATGGCATTACAGACTATGATATTACTGGTGCCGCGATTTCAAAGAAATTAATAGAGCGAGCTGAAAATACGATTATTTTAGCGGATCACACGAAATTTGGAGTCTCCACATTTGCACACATTTGTCATTTGGAAGATGTTGCCATGGTGATTACGGATCAAAAAAGTTCTACACAATGGCAAGAACGCTTGGCCCAAAAAAAGGTTGAACTATTAATAGCAGGTGAAATTTTGGAGGACGTCAACGTATAGGAAGGTGGAAAACATGGATTATTTTGCGAATAAACAAGCAACCTTACAGAAATCAATTGACTGGTGGAATCCAGGGAAAACAAAGCAATGGCAAGTAGATGGCGTTGATCTCGTCATCGGAAAAAGAGAAGGCTATTACTTTTATGATGTAGATGGCAAAAAACTAATGAATGCCCATTTAAATGGCGGAACTTATAATTTAGGTCATCGTAATCCAGAAGTTATCGCCGCATTAATTGAAGGGACAAATTACTTCGATATTGGTAATCATCATTTTCCTTCAACAGCTCGTGCACAATTAGCTGAAAAATTAGCTGCCTGCACGCCAGATGGTTTAAAATATACGATTTTCTCAAGTGGTGGTAGTGAAGCGATTGATGTTGCCTTAAAATGTGCTCGCTATGCTACAAAACGTAAAAAAACCATTTCGATTAAAAATGGCTACCATGGACATAGCGGTTTAGCCGTGTCATTAGGGAATGAACGCTATTCTAAGCCTTTTTTAAGTGAAGGCGACCCAAGTGAATTTGCACATGTTCCGTTTAATGATTTAGCGGCGATGGAGCGAGAGCTGTCCAAAGGGGATGTAGCGAGCGTTATTATCGAAACAATCCCAGCGACATATGGTTTCCCATTGCCGAATGCCGATTATTTATCAGGTGTGAAGGCATTATGTGAACGCTACGGTGCACTATATATCGCAGACGAAGTGCAAACAGGGTTAATGAGAACTGGGAAGCTCTGGGGTATTGAACATTATGGTGTGAAACCGGATATTCTCGTGACAGCTAAAGGTTTAAGTGGCGGTATCTATCCAATTGCTGCTACTGTTGTGAATGAGCGGGCTGGCGGTTGGATGGTAGAAGATGGACTAGCTCATATTTCTACTTTCGGTGGTGCTGAGCTTGGATGTGTTGTTGCCATGAAGGTATTAGAAATTTCTCAACGACCAGAAGTGGTCAAAAATGTGGAATATGTCGCACGTTATTTACGTTCAGGATTAGAGCGTATCCAACAGCAATACCCAGATTTCTTTGTTGGCATACGTCAATTAGGGGTTGTCATGGGGTTAGAGTTTAATCATCCTGAGGGTGCAAAGCATGTAATGAGCTCCTTGTACAAGCATGGGGTATGGGCAATTTATTCAATGCTCGATACACGAGTTCTTCAGTTTAAACCAGGCTTATTATGCGATAAAGCATATTGTGATGAGTTACTTGAAAAATGTGAAGCGGGTATTAAAGAGGCTGCACAGCTTGTAAAGTTTGCTCGTTATTGAATGTAGAAAGATTGGCGATTTGTAAACAAGGGGGTTTTCAAATGGGACAAATGGATTTCTTAGACTTAGAGGTTGTACTATCTAATTTTCATCAAGCAGCGCATGATGCCTTGAAGGAATTCGGCTGTTTAGCAGGCGCAACCTGCAAAATGATAGACTATTCCGAAAATTCTACGTATTTAGTAGAGGATGGACAAGGTAAAAAGTATATTTTGAGAATTAGTCGACCGAATTACCATAAGAAAGAAGAGATAGAAGCGGAGATTGCTTGGCTAAACTCATTACACGAGCAATCTCCCATCGATGTATCATTACCAATTCGAGCAGATGACGGTGACTACGTACATGCTCATGAATTAAATGACACAATCTATTATAGCACATTATTTACATTTTTGGAGGGAAATGCGCCCGATGAAAATAATGAAGAAGATTTAATTCAACAATTTGAAACATTAGGAACGATAACAGCAATGTTCCATAAACATACAATTGAGCAGCATGGGTATTATAAAGATTTTAAACGCATGACGTGGGATTATGACACGATTTTAGGAGACTCACCGAAATGGGCTAGATGGCAGGATGGACTTGGTATGACACCATCACGTCTAGCTTTATATGAAGAAGCATCTCTCATTATTAATAAGAAGTTAGAAGTATTCGGTAAAAGCAAGACAAGGTTTGGGCTTATACACTCAGATCTACGCCTAGCCAATTTATTAATTTGTGGAGATGAAATAAAAGTTATTGATTTTGACGATTGTGGATTTGGTTGGTTTTTATATGATTTAGCCACGTCAGTAAGCTTTATAGAGCATATGCCTTACCTGGATGATTTAATTGCTTCTTGGTTAAAAGGCTATAGCAAAATCAGAATTTTAACGGATGACGAAATTGAAATGATTCCAACATTTATTTTAATGAGAAGACTACAACTTATTTCTTGGATAGGTAGCCGCGATAATGAAACAACAAGATTACTAGGTGAAAACTATACAGTGCAGAGTGATGCTTTAGTGAATGCATATTTGGAGAAAAGTAGAGTACGGTAACATCTAAATAATGAGAAAAGGTGGCGAATGCTATGTCTTCTAAAAAGGGTGAAATAATTGTATTAAAGAAAGCCCTTACACCGATTCACTTATGGACAATTGGTGTTGGGATTGTTATTTCTGGAAATTATTTTGGATGGAATTTTGGATTAAGTCAATCTGGCTACTTAGGGATGCTAATCGCTACAATATTTATGGCTATTATGTATTTAACAATGACCTTAGGAATCTCAGAATTATCGACGATGTTACCGTATGCAGGTGGACCATACTCTTTTGCTAGACGTGCAATGGGAAGATATATTGGTTTTATTACAGGAATTGGAGTTGTGCTTCAGTATGTGATTGCAGCACCGATTATTGCCATAGGTATCGGCGGCTATATAAGCTTTTTATTCCCATCTGTTCCGACAGTAGTAGCAGCAGCTTTCATGTATGCTCTCTTCATGGGTGTCCATATTATGGGTATTAAGGAATATGCAACAATTGAAATGGTGCTTGTCTTTATAGCGCTTGGACTATTAGTATTAATGTATTTCGTTGGATTACCACAAATTAATGTGGCTCATTTATTCCCTGAAAATGGTGATTTAATACCTGGTGGATTTAAAGGGGTTTGGTCTGCCTTACCATACGCTATGTGGTTATTTTTAGCCATTGAAATGCTGCCAATGCTATCTGAGGAGACGAGAGATGTACAAAAGGACATGCCAAAGGGCTTAATCTCTGGAATGATCACATTATTAGTATTGTCCGTTCTAACGACAACTGTGGCAATAGGTCTTGCTGGTATTGATGTTATGACAGTAGCGGAAGATCCACTTCCAGCAGCAATTGCAGCAGCGTTTGGTAATACGTACTGGCTGGCTCAAATCTTAGCTTCTGTAGGATTAGTTGGATTAATTGCTAGTTTCTCAGGTGTTATTTTAGCTTACTCACGTCAAGTTTATGCCTTATCTCGAGCAGGTTATTTACCAAGCATTTTAGCAAAGATGCATAAAAAGCGTCAGACGCCTTATATGGCAATTATTTTACCAGGCTTTATTGGTCTAGCACTTGTTATCTTATTCAATCCTGATGATCTCATTTTAATTTCTACATTCGGGGCATTAGTGTCTTATATTACGATGAATTTATCAGTGTTGATTTTACGTAAAAAAGAGCCAAATCTTGTAAGAACATTTAAAACACCATTATATCCATTTACACCAATTGTTTCCTTAGTGCTAGCAGTTATTGCTATCTTTGCAAGTTTCTTTGCCAACTTTACATTTTTCATCGTGTCGTTAGCAGTTTTTGCTGCTGCAAGTATCTACTATTGGATTTGGGCTCGTCATCAAATTAACGAAGATGCTCCAGAAGAACGCTTTGCCAAAGAAGCGACTACTTCACATGAAAGTCAGGTTACTGGAGCACCCATTGAAGCGATTAGAGAATAGAGTAAAAGGATGTGTCCTCCAATGAATCAAGTAGAGTGGATTATTTTTGATAAGGATGGAACCATTATTGAAATGGATTCTTTATGGATATCATGGGCCACAAATTTTTACCTTCATTTAACTGAAAATTCGGATTTTAAAGTTAGGTTTACATTGCAGGAGTTTTTAAAAAATATAGGTGTAAAAGACAATGGTCGCTCCATCGATCCAACAAGTCCATTAGCCATTGGAAGTATACAAGAAGCAGAAACGATTGTCGCCTATTTACTTTACCAAGAAGGAATAGCGTGGAGTAAGGGTGTGACATTAGCGAGAGCTGCAGCAAGTTTAGCTACTGCTCAGCAAGAGGATGTAACTGTAAAAGAACTACCAGGTATTCGACAGCTATTAATGGCTTTAAAAAATAGTGGGATAAAATTAGGCGTTATCACAGCCGATTTAACTGCTCGAGCGGAGATTCATCTTAAACAGCTAGATATTCTAGAGCAATTTGAATTTGTTTTAGGAAGTGATCAAGCAGTTTATAGCAAGCCATTTCCAGACTTGGCTTATGTGGCAAGGGAACGCTATCATGTGCCACTTGAACGGACAGTGATGATTGGTGATTCCAATGCTGATATGCTTTTTGCAAAAAATGCAGGCATGCTATTTTCCGTCGGCATTATCCCAAAAGAAGTTTATCCGAAAGATTATCTACCAGATGCTACGAAAATCATTGAATCCTATGATGAATCATTAGTAGCTATGTTTGTAAAAAAGGAGTGATTATATGGACCATCAATTGATTGCAAAAATTACTGAGTTAGTAATGGAGAAAATTTCACAAACTTCTCAATCGGATGGTAGCTATCAAGGCCTAACACAAGGCGAGCTACAGGAATGGCAGTCATTTCACCCGATGAATTCTAGTGTGAATACGTCTCAGCAGCCTGTCGTTGCTACTAGTGCATATGAGGCTTTATCTGCACAGGAGCTGCAAAATTGGGATAGCTTACATCAGCAGCAAGCATTCGTTGTCTCTAAATCAGCACCATCTCCAACAAACGGCTTAATCGCCATTAAAAAGTTTTCATGATGGGAGGGTGGTCGAATGATTAAGGATCAAGATTTACTATCTATTCAAGAGGCAAGGGATGCTGTTATAGCAGCATCTAGTGCCCAAAAAAAGTTTTCTAGCTTTTCGCAAGAACAGGTGGATCGAATTATCGAAGCAATCGCTCAAGAAGCCTTTGAGCAAGCAGAGAATTTGGCAATATTAGCTGTTACAGAAACGCAGATGGGTGTCATTGAGCATAAGAGAATAAAAAATGAGCTCGCTTCAAAAGGTGTCTATGAATCGATACGTGATGAAAAAACAATCGGTATTGTACAGGAGGACTATGTGACACAGCAGGTAGAAATTGCTTATCCATATGGGGTTATAGCAGCAGTATCACCTGTCACAAATCCAACTGCTACCGCGATTTATAAAACACTAATTGCCCTGAAAGCTCAAAATGCAATTGTCTTCAGTCCCCATCCAACAGCTGTCAACTGTACGATTGAGGCATTAAAAATATGTCATCAGGCAGCTATTCGTGCAGGTGCTCCGGAGGGATTGATTCAATGGATTACCCATCCAACATTAAAAGGAACAGAGGCATTAATGCAACATAAAGACGTACAGTTAATTTTAGCGACTGGAGGATCAGGGCTGGTGAAGGCTGCCTATAGCTCAGGTAAACCTGCATATGGTGTTGGACCAGGAAATGTCCCTGTGTACATTGATCGCACGGCAAATATAGCTCGCGCTGTTCAGCAAATTATGGATAGTAAGTCGTTTGATAATTCTACTATCTGTGCAACGGAGCAGGCGATTGTAGTCCATCAAGATGTAAAGGATCAAGTAATGACAGCTTTAGCTAACAATGGGGCTGTGCTTCTAAAAGGAGAAGACAAGGAAAAATTAGCAAAAGTTATTTCTCCTGTCCCACGTACACTCAATAGCAAAATTGTGGGCAAACCAGCTACAGTTATCGCCAAAATGGCGAATATTGATGTCCCTTCATCTACAAGAGTATTAGTGGCTGAGGAGCATCTAATAGGAAAAGAGTATCCATTTTCCATGGAAAAGCTATCGCCAATTTTAGGACTGTATACCGCCAATTCTCATGAGGATGCAGTAACAATATGCCAACAATTATTAGATGTTGGCGGCAGGGGGCATAGTTTAGCAATTCATGCTCAAGATGAGCGCTTTGTCAAAGAGTTTGCTGCACAAATGCCAGTGTCTAGAATTTTAGTCAATACATTGGCATCAGTGGGTGCTGCTGGCGGTACTACAAGCTTAATGCCTTCCTTTACATTAGGCTGTGGGGCATATGGTGGAAATATTACAAGTGATAATATTTCAGCCCGTCATTTAATCAATAAAAAACGAGTTGCTTATGGCATCAAGGAACTCTTGATACCGAAGCCACAACATCCCAAAAATATACAAGAAATATCCCCTTCATTTCAAGTTAATGAAGAAACACAATTGAATGCAACTATGATTCAAAAAATAGTAGAAGAAATCGTTACAAAATTAAGTGTCTAGAGGAGGAATTTTAAATGAGCGTGGAAATTAATGGAGCATTAGGAATGATTGAAACTAGAGGGTTAATTGGATCTATTGAAGCAGCAGATGCTATGGTGAAAGCTGCAAACGTTAATATTGTAGGTAAAGTGCATGTTGGTGGAGGAATTGTCACAGTTTTAGTAACGGGAGATGTGGGAGCAGTTAAGGCCGCAACAGATGCAGGCTCTGAGGCAGCACGTCGCGTTGGCGAGTTATTATCAGTGCATGTGATTCCACGTCCGCATTCAGAACTATTAGCCATTTTACCGAAATAAGAATTGGAGGTGTTTAGATGACAAACCATCAAACGCTTGTGTCTAATTCTGCAGCTGGTGCGATCCCCATTGCTGTATCAGCTCGCCATTGTCATGTCAGTGAAGAGGATTTCTTTCATTTATTTGGCGCAAATGCACAACTAGAAAAGTGGAAGGATCTTTCCCAGCCCGGCCAATTCGCTGCAGAGCAAGTTATTACTATAAAAGGTCTTAGAGGTCAAATTGATAAGGTTCGGGTATTAGGACCATTCCGTCAGGATACACAAATTGAAATAAGCCAAACGGATGCAATAAAGCTAGGTGTTTCCCCACCTATTCGTATGTCAGGTGATTTAGAAAAATCTTCACCGATTACTTTAATAGGAACACATGGAATATTGCATAAAGAAAACGGGCTTATTATTGCACAGGCTCATATTCATATGTCCGAAACAGAGGCAGCTTCATTCAATGTAACGGATCAAGAAATTGTGAGGGTAGAAATTACGAATGAGGTTCGCCAAATTCAAATTATGAATGTAGTTGTTCGTGTGTCACCAAATTTCAGACTAGAGATGCATATTGATACAGATGAGGCCAATGCAGCATCTATTATTGCTGATCAAACTGGAAAGCTCATGAAAATGGGGTGACATAAATGGATATGCAAGCATTACAACGCCTTATTCAAGAAGTGGTAACTACCATTGTGAGCACGAATAAAAGAGTATTGATTGTTCATCCCCAAACAACAATCTCAAATAGGCAGGTTGAAACATTAAAAAGCTATTTCCAAGTGGAGGAGTGGCATGCGGATACCCCATCCCAAATGTTTCATGATGCAATAGTATTTCTTGAAGTTGATCAGTCTTTCATTGTCAGCAGTGCACAAGGATTGCCCCATTCCCCGGCATCCTTGTTCCTGACTGAATTATTACTGAAAGATGAGCCAGCTATTTTAGTTCCTGATGATAAAATGTCTGTCGTATTTACAACGAAGGAACCAAATGCTTACATGAAAATGCTTCTGCAGCACATAAAAAATTTACAGGTATTTGGCTGTGAGTTTCAGTTATTCTCACAGCTTATACCTTATATCAAGGATAAGGAAAATCTCATTCATTATGATATTCAAGCCGATTTTATTACAGAGGAAATGATTAGATCATACAAAGGGCAGCAGCTAAAAATTCCATTGCATACAAAGATTACACCACTTGCCCTTGATCTGATTCATGAGAAAGGCATTCGTATTCTAAGAAACTAGCAGGAGTGTTGTTACATGACAAAATCGATTGGTATTGTGGAAACGAGAGGTCTTGCCATTTCTATTCAAATAGCAGACGCCATGTTAAAAGGAGCAAATATTAGATTGCTTCGACAAGAAACAATTGATTTAGCACTTGTAACAATTGCTATTGAAGGTGATACGGAGGCAATTCGGGAAGCAATTGAAATTGGTACAAAAATGGCCAAAGCTGCTAACCAATGGATTGCCTCTACTACTATTTTACGCCCAGAAGATGCTGTTAACGGTTTAGTGATGGAAATTGCTAAAAAACCGACTTAATCACACAATCATTTGAAAAGGTGGGAGATGGATTTGAAAGTAGATTTATCTGGGAAGGTTGTTATTGTTACTGGTGGAAGTAAAGGAATTGGTAAAGGCATTGCGACAGTGTTTGCAAAGCAAGGTGCGCATGTTGTTATTGCTGCAAGAGGCTTAGAGCATGCGACAAAATTAGCATCTGAACTACAGATGCAAGGCTACTCTGCTTCAGGGGCAGCTGTCGATGTAGAAAGCTATGAATCTGTGGAAAATATGGCACAAGAGGTTGCTAGTAAATATGGTGCCATCGATATTTTATGCTCAAATGCGGGCATTTTTCCATCTGTCAAGCTAGAGGATATGAGCACAGACCAATGGGATCATGTATTAAATGTTAATGCAAGAGGAACGATGTTCGCTGTGAAAGCATGTGCTCCTTATTTAAAGAAAGCGGATTATGGAAGAGTCATTATTACCTCCTCCATTACAGGTCCAGTGACAGGATATGCAGGGTGGACACATTATGCAGCAAGTAAAGCAGCACAGCTTGGTTTTATGCGAACTGCAGCACTTGAATTAGCACACTATAATATTACCGTTAATGCAGTTCTTCCAGGCAATATTGCAACAGAAGGATTAGATGGTCTTGGAGAGGAATATTTGCAGAAGATGGCAAAGGCTATTCCATTCGGTGGATTGGGCAGTGTTGAGGATATTGCCTATGCAGCACTATTCCTCAGCAGCAAGGAAGCAGGTTTTATTACAGGACAATCCATTATTATTGATGGTGGACAAACATTACCAGAAGATGCTGAAGCATTTTGATAACGTAGGGGGAATTGAAGTATGAATAATTTTGGAGCATTAGGAATGATTGAAACAAAGGGGCTAGTTGGCTCCATTGAGGCAGCAGACGCAATGGTAAAGGCTGCCAATGTCAATATCATTGGTAAGGTACATGTGGGTGGAGGGATTGTTACAGTCCTTGTACGTGGTGATGTAGGTGCTGTGAAAGCAGCAACTGATGCAGGAGCGGCAGCTGCACAGCGTGTAGGAGAACTGTTGTCTGTTCATGTGATTCCACGCCCACACGCAGAGTTAGAAGCGATTTTACCGTTGGCTTAGAAGTGAGGTGGAATGATGAATCAACAAGCAGTAGAGCAAATTGTCAATGAGGTCATTGCCGAATTACTACAAACAAAGCAAGAAGCACCTATTACACAATACGACATTCCCATCGGTATTTCAGCAAGGCATATCCATTTGAAACAAGAGCATGTGGAGCATCTCTTTGGCAAGGGAGAACAATTAACAGCAAAAAAGATGCTGTCACAACCAGGGCAGTTCGCAGCTAATGAAACATTAATAATTGTTGGTCCAAAGGGCAGTATTTCAAATGTCCGTGTTTTAGGTCCTGCTCGTTCCTTAACACAGGTTGAAGTTAGCCATACAGATGCTATTGCATTAGGCATTCAGCCGCCAATAAGAGAATCAGGCAATATTGAAGGATCAGCGAGTTGTACGTTAGTTGGCCCAAAAGGCAGTTTATATTTGCATGAGGGTGTCATTATTGCCCAGGCGCACATCCATATGTCACCAGGAGAAGCAGACGGGTTGAACGTTTTTGATGGAGAGTATGTTTCAATAAAAACTCAAGGGATCCGACCCGTGACTTTTCATCATGTGAAAGTACGAGTTTCAGAGCGCTATCGTTTAGAGATGCATATTGATACGGATGAAGCAAATGCTGGCTTCCTAAAATCTGGTGCAACAGGTACTTTACTAAAAGATAATGCGGAAGAGCTTACGTATAATTCCTCTCAAAAAGCAACTGCCGTTCAGACGAATGAAATTAATGAAAGAATAATTACTGAAAAGGATTTATTAGCGTATCAGGGACAAACAATTATTGTTCCTCAATTCACCAGATTTACTGCACTCGCAATGGATGCGGTGGTAACTTTAGGGATTTCTATACAGTATAAAGATGAAGGATGATGATGCATGCGTATAGGTACAGTCGTAGGGAATATTTGGGCAACACGTAAAGAAGAAGGGCTTCAGGGATTGAAATTACTCATTATACAACCTAAAAAAACAGATGGACAGCTTGGAGATGAGCAAATCGTTGCGGCAGATCGACTTGGTGCGGGTGTTGGAGATGATGTGATTTTAACGATGGGCAGTGCTGCTGTTCGAAGCTTTTCAAAGGAAACAATTTGTCCAATTGATGCCATCATTGTAGGCATAATTGATGCAACAGAGGGATCGTGAGGTGAGAGCAATGAAAGAAGCGATTGGTATGATTGAAACATATGGTATGGTCGGCTCTATTGAGGCAGCAGACGCTATGCTAAAGGCCTCGAATGTTCAATTAGTCAAGCATGAATTAATAGATGGTGGTATTGTGACTGTTATTGTCGAGGGAGATGTTGGGGCTGTGCAGGCAGCAGTAGAGGCAGGAAAAGCAGCAGTTGCACGCGTTGGCAAATTATTAAGTGCACATGTAATCCCGAGGGCAGCAGACGATGTTTTTACAACAATCATTGATCATCCCCAAGCAAAACCAAAAATAGAAAAAACGGTGGAAAGAGGAGTACCTAAAACATCCTCCCGTAGCAAAGCTCAAGTAAAAGAAACTACCCAAAATTCTTCTACAGATGTTCAAAGTGAATAAACGAATGCTCTCTGTATCTATATAATATTGCATCACTGTGAGGAGTGATGAGGATGGGATTTAAACGACCAAAGATCGCCATTATTGGTGCTGGTCATACAGGTGCCACTGTAGCTTTAATGGTCGCTCAAAAAGAAATCGGTGATATCGTTTTAGTCGATATTCCAGATTTAGAAAAACCAGCTATGGGGAAGGCACTAGATATTTTACAGACTGGTCCAATTGAGAAGTTTAATGTGCATATTGCAGGTACAGCGCGATATGAGGAAATTGCCCAGGCAGATATTGTTGTAATTACAGCAGGGATTGCTAGAAAACCAGGAATGACTCGTGAGGATCTGATTACAACAAATGCCTCAATTATTCGTTCTGTTAGTGAAAATGTGAAGCGCTATGCCCCAAACAGCTACGTTATTGTGTTGAGTAATCCTGTCGATGCCATGACCTTTGTTTGTCTAGAAACAACTGGCTTTTCAAAAAATCGTGTTATGGGGCAGTCAGGCATTTTAGATACAGCTCGCTTTAATACATTTATTGCAGAGGCTCTTCAGCTAGCAGTAGAGGATGTGTCGAGCTTTGTTTTGGGAGGTCATGGAGATGAGATGGTCCCGCTTGTGCGCTATACGTATGTCGGTGGAATCCCGCTTGAAAAAATGTTACCCAAAGTACAAATCCAACAATTAGTGCAACGGACACGTAAGGGTGGAGGCGAAATTGTAGAACTTCTTGGCAATGGTAGTGCTTATTATGCGCCAGCAGCATCAATTGTCCAAATGATAGAAGCCATCATCAAAGATAAACGAAAAGTAATGCCCGTGATTGCTTATTTACAGGGTGAATACCATGTGACCAATGCTTGTATTGGTGTACCAGTTGTTCTTGGTGGGAATGGAATAGAAAGTGTTATTGAATTACACTTGAACGAAGAGGAACATCAAGCATTCAGCAGTTCTGTTCAGGCTGTCTATCGTACGTTAGATTATATTAAATGAATCATTACACCATCTAATAAGGAAGGTATATTAGATGGTTTATACATACTTAGCACGAAAGCAACCTAACATTGTGTTAATGTTAAGTTGCTTTCGTTTTTCATAATTTTCTTTTAATAAGCGATGGATTTCTGTACAATTAGAACGTTAAAGTCAGAAGCTTAAAAAGGAGAATGGAATGAAGCAGGCACTAGTCATTGTAGATATGCAGGAGGCATTCTTTTTAGATAGCCAAAACTACTTATTTGAGTCAGAAAAAGTGCTAGAAAATATAAATGCTTTAATAACATGGGCTCGTTCCAACCAAGTAAAAGTTATTTTTATCCAGCATACCGATTCAAATGAAGAGGATGATTTTGCGTTTGGCAAGCCAGGTTGGGAGCTATATCGAGGGCTTCTTCGACAATCAAAGGATAGGGTAATTCAAAAAACATCATGGGATGCATTTTATCGAACAGAATTAGCGCAATATTTACAGGAACAAAAAATTGAACAGCTTATTTTTGCTGGTGCACAAACTGAATACTGTCTTGATACAACTATGCGTAGTGCCTATAGCCATGGATACCATAATAATATTTTAGTAGAGGATGCACATAGTACTTTAGATAGTCAGGTATTCAATGCTGAACAAATTATCAAGCATCACGAATCAATTTGGCATCAACGGTTTGTCACTATCCAACCAATTACCTTCTTTAACAATTGATAAAAGAAAGGATTCAATGATGCTTATTGAACAACAGGAATTTTATATAAATGATCTTCGTTATACAATTAGATCAGCTACTATTCAAGATGCCCAAGCATTATCAAACCTAAGGCTACAACTAGATGGAGAAACGGAAAATTTTGATCGCGAGCAGGGAGAAGCCTTTATCGATACAGCCGGATTTGAACAGATTATCCGTATAGATACAGAAAGCTCAAGCAATATATGTTTAGTAGCTGTCGTCGATAACCGGATTATCGGATTTTCAAGATGCGAGGGATCAACATTAAAACGATTGGCGCATAAAGTGGAATTTGGTGTAGGTGTCATTAAGGAATTTTGGGGCTATGGCATCGGTAAAAACCTCTTACAAGTATCGATAGATTGGGCAGATGCCAATGAAATTAAAAAAATAGCCTTACAGGTTTTAGAGACAAATGACAAAGCAAGTAGACTCTATGAAAAACTTGGCTTTACTGTAGAGGGCATTTTAAAAAATGACAAACGCCTTTCTGATGGCAAATACTATCATACCATTATTATGGGGAGATGGAAGATATAAACCAGCTATATATGGGGTTTGAAAATTATACATGTCCACTGATTTATTCCACGATATGTGAAAACGCCGAAAATTATATAAATGATATGAACTATTATTAAGATAAAAAGGAAGGAAGTGTGCTGAATTGAAACGAAAAGGAATTGTCGAATGGTATAAAGAAGAAGAGGGTTATGGACGTATCCTACTTGAAAGCGATGAGGAAACACATGTTTTCGTTCATTTTAGCTCTATTTTTTTAGATAAAGATCGATTTCCTGATAATTTTAGATACCTTTGTCAGAAGCAAAAAGTCACCTTTGATTTAATTGAAACATCCATGACAGGTGATCAGAAGTATGTGGCAGAGAATGTTATTATAATTTCTGACTAAAGCATACCCACCCTGTGCCGGCATAGTAGCAAGATCCTTTTGAATATGAACGAAAACATCGTACAAAACATAGTATAAATAAAATGCTATAAAAGGATGATGTTTAACATGTCAGTGAGGATTTCCAAAGCACAAAATGGCTCCATTTCTAGGAATGGAGGTACATCTGAAGGTTGGGATGATATTGATCGTTGGGAAAATGACGGAGGCAGAAGTCTTGATACATGATGAAATATTTTGAATCGAAAAGGGAGGCAAATATGTCTCCCTTTAAAAATTTGTATAATCCTAGGATATGTAGATTAAATGAGGATTACTTAAATTGAATTGTATCTACATAAGTCGCTGCCCCTTGTTCGAACTGGACTTTTACCTGCATATAATATGTGCCTTTTGGATATGTGCCATCTTCATTTATTATCCTTTCAACCTCATTCATTTGCTCATCCAAAAACACAATTTCACTGTGAAGTATATCAGAGCCATTAGCAATAAGTTTGACCTTTTCTGGTCTTTGAAGGGTAATAGCTTCATTAAAGGATGCTTGTATATGTGACAGTGGTGTTTCGTGTTCTGTTTGCTTTTTCTCTCCTGTTTTAATGTCGGTGTATGTCCAACTATATTGTTGGAGGTATAAGGAGAGCTGTTCTTCTTCGTTTATAGCAAATGCTAGATGAGGTGGTTGCTCATAAATGGGCTGTCCAAGTGAGATCGGCTTTTGATCCTGAATAACCATACCGACAAGAGTATCATTAGCAGCAATATCTATTTTATAATGCAGGGTCCATATGCTCTTTTTAGCATCAAACTTTATATTGGTGATAATTGGGTTGTACTCAAGGCTTTCTGCTACTTTAGCGAGGACCTCATTTGTAGAAAGTGTACTATTTAAGTTGAGTGGTACAATTTCAATTTTATCTGTCCCTGTTTGACCTGGATAAGATTCATTAATTGCCTCAGCCCATACTTTCACATAGTCACCTATTGTTAATTTTTTAGTGGTGGAAACCCATAATGCATTCACAAATTGGGGATTAAATTTATGTAAATAGACCGGTACATTACTAACAACTAAGTATCTACCATCTTCTGCTGCTGTTACATATCCTTCAATAGTTGCAGAGTTTAGTTTGTTTTTTTGTCATTTGTAGCTGTACCGCAACTAGCTAAAATAAGGATTACCATACATGCTAATATTATTTTCCTCAAAGCAACCCCTCCTATTTTCAAATTAGACGCTTTCATTCCCAATAGGTTACTCTGGTTTTGTATAGGTTAAGGTTCAGCAATTAAGGCAAATTCTTAAGCATCATGTATAGAAAGGATATATATTGTTTGATGAATTTTCAAAAATTGAAAGTAAGAGTAGATCGGCTAATTGGCTATAAGGATGATTTCGATAATATCTATCCATTAAATTATGGTTATATACCTGGAATAATTGGTGGCGACGGGGAGGAACAGGATGTCTATATCCTTTCAAATACTATAAAGGACCCAATAGATGAATTTTATAGGTAAACTTATCGCAATCGTCCACAGAAATGATGATGTGGAAGAAAAATGGGTCGTTAGCGGTACTCCAATCTTCTTCATTAAAGCTCCTCCTCCTCAAAAATAAAGATATTTTCAATCGACTCTTGAAAAACTTTTGCTATTCTTACAGCTATTAAAAGGGATGGCATATACTCTTCACGTTCAATTAAACTAACTGTTTGTCTTGATATCTTTGCTCGTTTTGCTAGTTCAGACTGATTCAATCCATCTCTGGCACGAAGCTCTTTCAATCTACTTTTCATCTCAACCACCTCAAATTCATTGTAATGTATCATTTTCTTTTTGACAATTATATTAGTCAAAATGGAAAGAATTGTTTTAATTAATAGATGATCAGTACGAATTATTACCTAGAATCACAGGACAGACCCAAAAGGATTTTTCACTAAAAAGTTGGTTATTTTGAAGAAGTTTGGGTGATAATTATGTTTGCTTTTCAATTAACTAGTTTCCCTATAAAGCACGATATTGTAAGTTTTTGTAACGATTGATTATCTATTTAATTATTCCCATAAATTTGGTTGACATAATTTGTGTATTAAGCCTATAATACATTCAAAAGTGTATTAACAGCTTAATACGTTTTTTTAGTGATAGTGTATTAAGTGTTTAATACAGGTGGTGCGTTAACAGGAGCTATAGTTAAGAATTTAGTGCATAGTTTTCTATGAAAAATGCATAACCTACCATTATGCATAATGTGTATTAAGTGGTTAATACGCAAAGTATAATTTGCAGGGAGTTGAGTTAATTGACTGTAAAGTTTAATAATCGAGATCCGGTTTATGTACAGGTTATCCGGCATTTTAAAGAGCAAATTGCCAAGGGATTCTTTGAGCCTGGTCAGGAAGTCCCTTCAAGAAGGGAGCTGGCCAATCAGCTGAAAATTAATCCCAATACCGCACAACGAGCTTATAAGGAAATGGAGGAACAAGGATTGATTTTTACTGAGGGAAATATGCCAAGCTGTATTACGAGAGATGAAGCGGTCCTTAAAAGTGTCCGTGAAGAATTAATTATCGAGGCAGTTGATTTATTTTTAGGTTCTATAAAATCCATTAATGTACCGTTATCTGAAGTGTTGAAACTAGTTGAGGATAAGTATGAGGCTGAAAGTGGGGAAACGGAGGAATCGAAATGATCGAAGTGAAAAATATCAATAAAAAATACGGCAGAAAACAGGTTTTAAAGGATCTTTCCTTTACTGCTAAAAAGGGTGAAATTACTTGCTTAATTGGTATAAACGGTGTAGGAAAGACGACAATCATGAAAGCTATTATGGCACTCACGCCGATTAATAGTGGTGAAATTTTAATAGATGGGGAAAAAATTCGGAAGGATAGCTTTGAAAAAATTACTTTTATTCCCGATTCGATCACGATGTTACCACAAATGAAAATTGGTGAGGCTTTTACGTTCATGGCGGATTTTTATAAAAGTTGGAACCCGCAAAGGGCAGAGGAGCTGTTACAATTTTTTAAGCTAAACCCAACTGAACGGATTGCCAATTTATCAAAGGGAAATACAGCAAAAGTCAATATGCTATTAGGTTTAGCACTGGATGTGGATTACTTATTGATGGATGAACCATTCTCTGGTATTGATATGTTCTCCCGTGAACAGATTGCTGAAGTGTTTACAAGCCATTTAATTGAAGAACGTGGTGTGATTCTCACAACCCATGAAATCAGTGATATTGAACACTTAATTGATAAAGCAGTACTTATTGATAATGGTGAAATATTAAAGGAATTTAGCGTGGAGGAAATGCGTGAGAATGAAGGAAAATCAGTTGTTGATGTGATGCGGGAGGTGTATCGAGGATGAAAAACTATTTAAAGCTTGTAAATTTTGAAATAAGCCGTTTTTTCAAACTATATCTAGTTTTAATAGGATTAACATTTGTCTGCCAGTTCATTGGGGCGATTATCATCTCCAAAGTTTATATGAATAGATCAGATCAAATAATGTATGAAAATCAACTATCGGTGAGTCAATATATTAAGGAATATGGTACTTTTTCCTTTCATCAATTTGTTTTTTCTGAATGGTTTGTGATACCAATCTTTTTTTGTATCGCAATGTTGATGATTTATGTTTTCTTTATTTGGTATCGAGATTGGTTTGGAAAAAATACGTTTATTTACAGATTATTGATGCTACCAACTGAAAGAATTAATATTTATTTTGCTAAATTGACGGCAATTATGCTTTTGGTCCTTGGGTTAATTGCCTTACAATTATTGTCGATTTCAATCGAGATACAAATTGCTAATAGTATTGTACCAGTAGATTTCCGTACGTATTTCTCATTTTTTGATGAGATTTATAACTTGGAAATATGGGGCTGGCTGTATCCGAACACCTTTATTGAATTTATCTTAGTATATGGAGTTGGACTAATTTTTGTAGCCGTTCTATTCACTGCCATTTTATTTGAACGGAGTTACGGTTCAAAAGGTATTTTCTTCTCAATTATTTATGGGTTGCTCTCGTTCGGATTCTTTATCGTACCGTTAGTATTGAATGGTATTTATAGTAACTATTTTTACACACTTGAAATCTTTTTCATGGAATTGGTAACGAGCATCATTGTTTTAGGAAGCGCCATTTGGATAGCGAATTATTTGCTAAAACATAAAATAAGAGTCTAATGGGGGAATGACAATGAAAAGATATTGGAAATCGATATTGATCAGTTTAGCAATCGTGGTAGCGATTGGTTCATACTATGTCCAACTAGCATGGGCTTCTAAAAATGATGTATCTTTTAAAATTGAAACTATTAGCGGAAATAAGGAAGAAATCGAAAATCGTATACTTCAAGCAAGCTATCAAAGTGGGAATATTAATCGATGGTTGTACATATCAAAGAACGGTTCAACTAATCGGATGAATCAGTCATTTTTTGGGGGTTTGATAGTTCCGCATGAGCCTTTGTTATTTCAAAAATTTATTCAAGAGCACCGTAATTTTATGCGTGGAAAAGAATTGTACCCTAGTAAGTACTTTGAAGATGAAGCTCGTTTAATCTACACAAATGTTCTAGCCAATGGTTGGAAAGTGGACCAAAGTAATTTTTTAACACTACAAATCGATATACTAGATAAAAATACAAATGACAGTACTTCGTTTGAAATCAATGCGCCAGTTCAAGCAAGCTATGGCTCGGTCAATGTGAATAACGTTTATGCGGAAAATGGAAAAATAAAAATTTTGGCAACGGCGGGCTACCTCATTGAAGGCGGTGAAGAACTGCATATTTATACAGTTAATGAAAAAACAAAGGAGTTAGAAAATGACTCAATAATTGCAAAATTAGAATCAGAAGATATAGGTATGTCACGTATCCGTCTATTTAATGATCCCAATATAATTCAAAATGAAAATTATTACCTATATATGGTAGAAAAATATAGGGGTATCATAGAAGGTGCTGACCCAAAATTAATCTCTAGACAAATATATCTTTATAACAATCTCACTAATGAAGTAAAGGAATGGATAATTCCTGCCGAATTAAAATCAAATTTAGAGTCGACAGTTCTTTATGGAGCAGATATATTTATTCCTGTTCACTCAGCTAAAAGCTTAGTACTGAATCGTTATAATATCGAAAAAAATCAATGGGAAAAGCCTCTAAGCTTTGAATATCCAAGCATTGCTAATGATGAAGAGGAACCTTTTTTCAAACTTATAGATGGTAAACTATATTTAGTGAATCGTACTTCTGACGGTCATTTGCTATTTATCGGTGATGTACGTACAGGGGAATCCTTATATGAAGGTAAAATTATTGTTGAAAATAGAGAAAATCTAGATACAGATTACGCACTGTATATCGGAGAAATATATAGCACTTATTAAACATGCAATTTAGAATGAGAGGTACAAAAAGTAAGAATTAAGAAGCTAATTGGCTGAAATGAATTCAAATAGGTTCATCCCAGCCAATTTTTGGTTCTTGAGTCAATAATTATGAAATGTGAACTTAAGTGAGATCTTATCTAAGACAGCAGCGAATACTATCCCTGCTGTATACCGAATTAAATCCTCTGTAAGAAAACCTTTCCCAAGTATTAAAGCCCCAAGCATTGTTGCACGAATCTGATTAATCCAATCTTCCTGATATAACTGACTAAATTCAATACTGAAACTAAACAAAAAACTGAGCAAAATAGCTACGAGGGTGCTCTTCCGTACTAGCAAAAATCGAAATCCAAAATAGACCATTATAGCCCATAGTATGTCCCCAGCGTTTTGCGCTACAAACAGTGGCAGGAAAAAACTCCATTTTCTAGAGGCAAGCCCTAAAAAAATAGTGATAATAATCGCTATTACATAAGCTATTCGCATGTTTCGGTATTGTGAGTTTTTAGGTTTCAATAGAATCACTCTTTCAGCATTTCGATCATATTCTTTAGCCTTCATTATTTCATAAATGTCGCAATAAATAAAAAAACATATCGCATTGAAGTACTATTGTCAACTAATTATAAAAAAAATTCTTTAGGACGAAAAGGTAAAGTTATTTTTTTATGTAGACCATTTTTAAACACAATAATACTTTAGTTCAATAAAATTTTCGCTTAATAACAATTTAAATGTTGTATCTAAAAATTTTAAATAATCAAATAAGTAGGAATTTTCGATATTTGAGAAAAATTAGGTTTTTAATAGAATTTTGGTTATTTTAGGAAGTGGTTTTTAAAATTAAAACTATTATAAAGATGTTTATAGAAATATTTTATTTTTATATCTTTGGAATAATATAGATTTATTTTCCAGTAAAGTAATAAAATAATTAAAAATTGACAAAAAAACGAACGTGGGAAAAACTGGTTTTTGGAGGAGACTTGTTGTGTTAGTATAAAAAACAAAGAAAAGAGAGGTGATCAAGCAAATAAATTTATAGAAAACAGATACTGGAGGAAGGGTTGCTTTGTGTTAAAGAATTCAAGACACTCCTTTAATATGGGAATGTTAAAAGAAGATTTATCAATATCTGCTGTAGTTGTCGGATTAATAGCTACAATGGTATCTTATGCTGGACCTTTAGTAATTGTTTTCCAAGCTGCTAAAGTTGCGCATTTAAGTGATTCTCATTTATCTTCGTGGATATGGGCAATCTCTATAGGTAGTGGGTTAACCTGTATTTTATTGAGTATTTGGTTTAAATCTCCAATTATAACAGCGTGGTCCACGCCAGGAGTGGTTCTACTAGTTTCAAGCTGGTCAATTTATTCCTATACAGATGCTATTGGAGCATTTATTTTTTCTGCAGTAATTATTACTTTGCTAGGATGGACAGGGATATTTGAGAAAATAATGAACCGAATTCCATATTCAATCACAACTGCTATGCTTGCTGGAATTCTTTTAAACTTTGGAGTTGAAGTTTTTACATCTTTGAAAAATCTACCTGAATTAGTTTTTCCGATGATACTGTGTTTCTTAATTGTTAAAAGGTTTTCACCACGTTATACGGTTGTTATTACATTATTTTTAGGGTTATTGATTACTTATTTTACAGGAAATCTAAAGACTGAAAGTATTGATATGTCTTTAGTGAACCCTATTTTTACAGTTCCCACATTTTCGCTAGATGCTTTGATTGGAATTGGCATTCCATTATGTATTGTAACAATGGCATCTCAAAATGCGCCTGGTATAGGGGTTTTAAGAGCGGATGGATATAATGTACCCATAAGTCCATTAGTTACAACAACAGGAATTTTTTCAATTTTATTAGCACCATTCGGTTCTCATGCTATAAATTTAGCAGCAATTACTGCGGCAATTTGTACTGGGAAAGAAGCTCATGAGGATAAAAATAAAAGATATGTTGCAGGTATTTCATGTGGATTATTTTATTTAATCTTTGGTTTGTTTGGTGCTGCAATGGCGTCAATTTTTCAAGCACTTCCTGGTGAGTTTATAGCAGTTATTGCTGGTTTAGCTCTATTTGCTTCACTTAGTTCAAGCCTTGCTTCCGCAATGGAAGGCACTCAAAAAGAAAGTGCGCTCATTACTTTTCTAGTTACAATATCAGGTATCTCCTTTTTGGGTATAGGGGCTGCTTTCTGGGGATTAGTCGCTGGAATTCTAACAAATTCAATTTTTCAAGTGAAACTTAATATTTTCTCTAAAAAAACAAAAGAAATGAACATGGAAACTAGTAATTCACAAAAGGGATGATAGTAGATGACAGATAAATATACAGATTATCTAATTATTGGTGCGGGAATTGCAGGTGCATCGGCAGCGTATGAATTGGCTAAGGAGGCCAGTGTAATCCTGATAGAAAGAGAGACTCAATTAGCTTACCATTCCACAGGACGTTCTGCGGCAATATACATGCAAGCATATGGTAATAAAACAGTAAGAGGATTAACAAAGCATAGCCTTGAGTTTTATACTAACCCTCCAAAAGGATTTAGTGATAAACCTTTATTAAGAGAGAGAGGAGCCATTTTTTTAGCAACAAAGGAACAGAAGATATTAGCAGAACAACATTATAAAGAAATGAAAAATGATGTGAGTAATTTGAGACTGCTAGAGGGTAATCAGCTAAGGAATATTGTTCCGGTCATTAATACAGATATCTATACATCAGGTATATTTGAACAAGACGCAATGGATATCGATACCCATGCTGTTCATCAAGGATATATCAATGGATTTAAAGAAAAAGGTGGAGCCTTAATTACCAATTGTAGTGTGAATTCAATATCTCGTCATAACAACCTTTGGAGTATAGATACTACCCAAGGTAATATTGTTACACCGATGATTATAAATGCAGCAGGTGCATGGGCAGACCAGATAGCAGGTTTAGCCGGAGTTAGAAGTATTAACCTGGAACCAAAGAAGAGAAGCATCTTTTATCTATCAATCGATGAATTTAATATCAATAAATGGCCGTATGTAGGAGATTTAAGTGAATCTTTTTATTTTAGACCCGACTCTGGAAAATTATTCGTAAGTCCATGTGATGAAATTCCAATAACGCCTTGTGATGCCAAACCATCAGATTTAGATATCGCTATAGCTGCCAATAATCTTGAAGTATTAACTGATATAGATGTCAAGAAAATTGATCATACATTAGCAGGCTTGCGATCCTTTGTGGCAGATAGGACGCCGGTTGTAGGGGAGGACGCAGATGTATCAGGCTTCTTTTGGTTAGTGGGACAGGGAGGATATGGGTTTCAAACGGCGCCTGCTATAGCAAATTGTTGTAGAATGCTTCTCACAAGAAAGTGTTTCCCTGATTCGTTAAAAAATATAGGAGTTTTAGAAGAGGCACTTTCGCCTAATAGAATTAGTTTAGGACGTAACAGTATAGCAATTGGAGTAAGTAGGTAATTACTGAAAACTTAACGAGAGAATGGAGAGTATAAAAATGTCAATTAAAGAGATTTATACAAAAAATGCACCAGAACCAATCGGAACCTATTCACAGGCAATTCATTCAAATAATCTTGTTTTTTTATCCGCTCAAGCACCCATTGTACCTGAAACAATGGAGGTAATAGAAGGTGGAGTAAAGGAACAGATTCAATGCGCATTTAATAATTTAAAATCTGTTGTGGAAGCTGCTGGAGGAAATCTTTCGAATGTGGTTAAGGTAACAATATATCTAACTGATTTAGCTCATTTTTCATTAGTTAATGAAGAAATGGAGAAACTTTTTACAACACCATATCCGGCAAGAGCAGCAGTTGGTGTGAAAGCCTTACCTAAAGGAACAGACTTCGCAGTTGAAGCAATTTTGAGTTTATAACTACTTATTTTATTACGAGAAAAGCTGTGT
This sequence comes from Lysinibacillus sp. NPDC047702, assembly GCF_050272555.1. Classification (NCBI taxonomy): domain Bacteria; kingdom Bacillati; phylum Bacillota; class Bacilli; order Caryophanales; family Bacillaceae; genus Lysinibacillus; species Lysinibacillus sp. NPDC047702. Next base: position 43,717 of record NZ_JBNNMG010000002.1, read on the forward strand.
ATCTTCTATTACTTTATACATGAAGGGAGATTATTAAAATTTGCTAAAAAAATTAGATTATCTTAATCAATATATTGGTAAAACGCCATGTGTGAATCTAGGTATAAATCCTATTAATTTATTTGCAAAATTAGAATTTTATAATCTAATGGGCAGTGTGAAAATGAGACCAGCTTATTATGTAATTAAAGAAGCCATTAAAAATGGAAATATTAATGAAAATACAACAGTAATTGAATCATCATCTGGAAATTTTGCTATAGCATTAGCTACCATATGTAAATTTTTGAAAATTAAGTTTGTTCCCATTATCGATATGAATATAAGTCAAACATATGAAAAATTGCTTCGTACAATTTCACATGATGTTATAAAAGTTACAGAGAGGGATGAAACAGGTGGGTACCTCTTAACAAGAATTAACGAAATTAAACGTTTTCAAACTAATAATGAAAATGTATTTTGGACCAATCAATATGGAAATATAGATTGTTTACGAGCTCACTATTACGGTCTAGGATCTGAAATATCTGAAAGTTTCGACAAATTGGATTATGCGTTTATTGGTGTTAGTTCTTGTGGCACCATTGCAGGAGTTTCAAGAAAATTAAAAGAGAAATTTCCTGCCATAAAAATTATTGCTGTAGATACGGAGGGTTCAGTTATTTTCGGAAAACCTCCAGGCAAGCGTTATATTCCTGGGATTGGGTCGAGTATGACACCTGATATTTTAAAGGAAGCTTTAATAGATGAAGTAATATATGTTCCAGAAGCCGAAGCAGTAAAAGGATGTTATGAGCTTTTTGAGAAATTTGTTATTTTTGCAGGTGGTTCTTCAGGAGCATCCTATTACGCAATTGGTGAATATTTTAAAGGTAAAAAACTTAACCAAGTTCCAAATGTAGTGTTTCTATGCCCCGATGGTGGTTCACCATATGTTGATACTGTTTATAATAATGAATGGGTAAAATGGATCGATAATCAAAAGGATACAGTGATGAATTTATAGTACAAAAGGAGTTGGAAATACCATGCTCTATTTAAATAATGCAGATATATCAATGATTCCAATAAATTGGCGTGAAAATATTTCTCATCTGAAATACGCTGTAGAATGCTTAGCAAACAATGATTTTTCTCAACCGATTAAACCTTATTTGAAATTTAAAGATCCGAATGACCGTATCATAGCTATGCCAGCATATGTTGGTGGTGACATCTCTTCTACAGGTATAAAATGGATTGCAAGTTTTCCGAAAAATTTTAAAAAGGCTATTCCAAGAGCTCACTCAATAACGATTTTAAACGATGTTCATACAGGAGAGCCAGTATGCATTATAAATGCCGCAATAATAAGTGGGATACGTACAGCATCTGTTTCGGGATTGATTATACGTGAATTTCAAGCGGCTAGAGAATTAAATGAAATTAATATCGGCATTATTGGATTTGGTCCAATAGGTCAGTTACATTATCAAATGGTAACGGAATTATTAAATGAAAAAATAAATAAAATTTATATTTTTGATATTGCTGGAATTTCTACAGAGAAAATACCTGCAAATTGGCTAGAGAAAACAGAAATTTGTAGTTCGTGGGAAGAAGTTTATAAGCATAGTGAAATCTTTATAACTTGTACAGTTTCAGAGAAGAGATATATAAATAAAGAACCTAAAAAGGGCGCACTACTGCTGAATGTTTCTCTTCGTGATTATGAACCTAGTATTATTGATTTCACCCAGTCAATGATTGTAGATGATTGGGACGAGGTCTGTCGAGCAAATACAGATATAGAGGTAATGCATAAAGAATGTAATTTGAATAAAGAGGATACAAAATCCATTATTGATGTCGTCCTTCATAATGCAATGAAAAAATTTCCTGATAATCAAGCAATAATGTTTCATCCAATGGGAATGGCTATTTTCGATATAACAATAGCTAAATTGTATTTTGAAAAAGCGAAGCAAAATAATATCGGTCTCATTCTAAAATAATGAAGAAATTTTTTTAGTAGAAGTATACGGAGGAGTGATAATTAAAGTGATACGATATGATTGTGTTTCATGTGGATATGAATTTCAATCAGAAGGAATCGTTTATCTATGTCCTGTTTGTAAAAATGTTAAGAATAATGGTTTTCAAAAGGGTATATTATCCGTTAAATATGAACCTCAAAAAAAGACTAAGAGAAACTCAATGGCTGAACCGGATTCCTTTCTTCCAATTGCCATTCAAAATTCGTCTGCTTTAAAGGTTGGTAATACCCCATTACTAGAGCCTGCTTTATTAAGAAAAGAGATAGGACTACCCAATCTTTTTATTAAAAATGATAGTTTAAATCCTTCAGGGTCACTAAAAGATAGAGCATCGTTATTAATTGCAGAACAAGCTATATTTCATAATGAGCAGAAAATTGTACTTGCATCTACAGGAAATGCTGGTTCTGCAATGGCTTGTATTTCTGCTGCCTATGGATTAAAAACCGTTTTATTTATACCTGAAACTGCACCTAAAGAAAAAATAGCACAGTCCATTTTTTTTGGAGCGAGCGTTATCCCTGTGAAAGGAACATACGACGATGCATATAAACTATCACTAGAGTATACAGAAAGATTTGGAGGTATTAATAGAAATACCGCTTATAATCCTTTTACGATAGAAGGGAAAAAAACAGTTTCTATTGAACTGTACAATCAATTAGGCTTCAAAGCACCCGATATTATTTATATACCAGCTGGTGACGGTGTAATTTATAGCGCTGTTTGCAAAGGCTTTATTGACCTTAAACAAGAGGGACTTATTGATAAGTTACCACTTTGTATTTTAGTGCAAGCAAAGGGGAGTGATGCAATAGTAAAAAGTTGGAGGGAGAGAAGAGATTTAATCCTAGAGAAGACAGATACTATCGCAGATTCTATCTCTGTTAAATCACCTGCAAATGCAGAAATGGCTATTGATTATCTATGTAAGACAAATAGCTGGGGTATTTCCATATCGGATGAAGAGATTTTACATGCCCAAAAAAAACTAGCTACCAAGGCTGGCATTTTTGTAGAGCCTTCAGCAGCGGCAGCATGGGCAGGCTTAGAATCGGATCTTAGAAAAAAGCTTATAAATCAGGATATGAATGTAGTTCTTTTAGTTACTGGTTCAGGATTCAAGGATATGAAACGAATTTTTAAAGAGTCGAAAAATAGTTTATCTATGAATCCTTTGGCTGTTAGAGAATAATGGGAGAAGAACATAGAAATGATTAACCTTTTGTATTAGTAGAGGTAACATCATCCGTGTTAGTAAGATCTTTTGATGATGTCCAAATAAGAAAAGGCTAGGACCTAAATGTATTTTAAGGAAAATCTAAGAATATTGTATATTAACTAATAGTGGATAATAACATAGGGAAACAGAATACCCGAACTAATTTGATCAGTGTTGAAACAAAGAAAGATATTGTGCAGTAATTAAACAGGCTGGAACATAACTAGCTGTTATTCAAGAAAAGGAGAAATCGATGTTATATTCGGGTTCTCTTTTTTCTTGATTATATGAGTCATTCATTTTGTTTGTTAATAACCATTTATTAGCGAATACTTTTATAATAAATACAGACTCACTACATACTTATTTGTCTTCTGCTTTTTCAAAATAAACGATTTCACACAATCTGATGTGATGCAATTTTCCATTAACTACAAGAGATACATGATCAATGAAAACATTATCTAAAGTACCTACCAATTTGCCGACAGTCGTCGTGATGACTATCATTAACCCTCTGTGTTGGATTAAATGCTCGGTAAATTTAGGTTCCACAGCTGTCGTGTACATAATATTTTTCAGCAATACCTGAGTTTCCTTGCACTGTATGTCTTCATTCCGATAATATTGCGGTGTTGGAAATGAGGCATAGGTTTGCGGATAGCCAAAGTACATAAATCCATTCATATGTTGCATACTCCTTTGTTATAAGTAGAAAACCATTTCTATAACATATGACAAATACCTAAAAGGTGTTCCAATGAGTAATACGTGCGTTTAATGATCACTCATGACATTGCTTTTGATTGCTAATTTAATGAAAGTGAAGTAGCCAAAAAAGCAATGTGAAAACCTTATTGGATTTCCAGTTATGAGGAAGAAAACACTTATGATATGAAAAAATTTATCTATTAGGTCGTGTTTATATTCTTTGTAATCATCCAATAATTTTCTACTAGTATCTTTAAGAGTTGATTCAATAAATTCTCCTTTCTATCTATGTAATTAATATATCAATAAAACCTATTATTGTAATAATAGAATGAATTTGTATTTTTTATTTTAAAGCATATTGATTAAATGTGGTAAAAATAGAAAAAATCTATAAACATATTAGCGATGAGCCAAAAAGGTGTGGCTTTTTTATGTAAGGTCTGGGATAGCATAGTAGCAATATATTTTACAGGATGTATACGTCTGCTATCCCAAAATCATTATATATACAAGTAAAACAAGACGTCCCTTGAAATAAAAACAGAACGTATTTTTTTACTCTTTTGTATAAAAAAATTATTTTTATTGACAGATTGTTCCGGTTTTTATACCAGTAGGACCATTAAACCCTGGAATTGTATCAATAACTGTATTTGTTTCTATATCTATGACTGACACAGTATTGTCAAGTTGATTAGTGACATAAGCAAGTGTTCCATCCGGCAAGATGGTTACTTGGTCAGGAGATACTCCTACAGGAATTGTAGCAATTACCAAATTCGTTGCTGTACTAATGACAGATACAGTATTATTACCTTTATTTACAATGTAAACAAGTGTTCCATCAGGAGTAATTGCTGTTCCAACAGGTCCTGCGCCCACACCGATTGTAGTAAATACCGTATTTGTTGCTACTTCAATTACAGATACGTTGTTACTACTTTCATTTGTAACGTAAGCAAATTGTCCACTCGGTGTGAAAACAATTGATCTTGGGCGAGTTCCTACAGGAATATTAGTAACCACAGCATTTGTAGCTGTATTTATAACTGACACTGAATTTGAGTTTTCGTTTGCAACGTAAGCAAACGCACTATTTGGAGTAAAAGCTATGCCCTGAGGTTGGAGCCCTACAGGAATAGTAGCGGTTACGGCATTTGTAGCTGTATTTATGACAGATACAGAGTTAGCTCCAGCCCCATGATTTGATACATAAACAAGTGTTCCATTTGGTGAAATCGCTACACCAAGAGGTTGAAATCCTACTGGAATGGTATCGACTACCGTATTTGTTGCAGTACTAAAAACTGTTACATTATCCGAGAAAAGAGCTGGAACATAGCCAAATGCTCCATTCGGTGTAATCGCTACTTCTAGTGGAGCTGTTCCTACTGGAATGGTATCGACTATCGTATTTGTCGCTGTATCAATCACTGATACCATATTATCAGGAGTAGCTAACTGACCAGCGTCTGTAACGTACACTAAAAAATGACAAGGTGGAGTTGGTGGCTCAGGTATAAACGGTGGCTTACAACGACAAGGGCAACAAAAACCACAACAACGACAGTGACAACTTGGATTTGATTTAAACTTGAACTTTTTAAAATTTTTATGTTCTTTCCTCACACTGCACACCCTTTCTATCATTTTGATACTATATGTAAAAAGAATTATGTTTCTTGTACTTTTACCTAAAACAAATACTTTTGAACAATGTCAAGTGGTTGTTACTTTCGTTTCCAAGCATTAATTGATTCCAAAATTATAGTGTTTGAAATTCCACGTATTGATAAGAGACAGTTGCAAGAAACAACAACGTAAAGAAGTGGAGTTCCGACAAAATGAAAGTAAGGATGAAGAATAACATAAGCATTTGCTACTGCGGGTGTTTTTATGGAGAGAAAAATAAAAAAATTGTAAATTAATTCCAATTTTTTTACGACTTAAAGGACTTTACGTCTGAGGGTATCGGGCGTTTAGTAGAAAATGGCGCCATTAGCTCGGAAAAATCTTGTAACTCTATTTAGGTTGATAGGACCACTTTTTATGAGTGGTCTTTTGTTATTCATTTTTTAGTGTGGGAGCCTTCTACAATCTATTAAATTGAGTAATTCGAATTATATTTATTATGGGATATCCTATTGGATTATATTCCTTTTAAAGTATTTATATGGTAACCTTGGTAAGCAACTTCAGCACCTTGCAACTTCACAACTATAGGCGGACTGTTACAACATTTTGGGTTTGGAATTTACAACAGTAGTGGTGTTTATTCAAGAGTTACAAGAATATAATGTAGAAAAACACTTACTTCGGTAGGTGTTTTTTTGTGGAGTGCAAAAAGAAAGTACAAGTTGCTAAAGATTGCGGCATGCCTGCTATAAAACGGAACTTATTTGACTATTATACGTTTTCTTTCCAAAAGGAGTGATGAATTTGAATAAGGTGTTAATCAGTCTTGGAATAGGAATTTTATTGTTTTCGTCTTATAGAATTTTTGATTATTTTAATTACGAGTTTATACATACAGGAGATATGAAAGATGGCCAACCTCTTGTTTCGTCAGATGGTAAGTACGCTGCATTAACATATTACGAAAACTATGGTGGAGCTGCAGGTGGAGTTAATCTGATTAAACTGGATAGGAGATCACACGCTTTCCATAACTAATTATGATGAGTATCACAATAAAAATGTAGAACTTGTGGTAGGAAAAGAGGTTTATGATGAAGATGGTGGAGCTTGCACAAAGTATAAAGTGAAGAAAAAGTATGTTTGTTATAGCTCTTAAACTCGTAACTCCTATTGATGATTAATCTTATAGATTTTAGGATATAGCGAATACCTGTAGATGCTGATCAATAAACCGAATGAGAATTATTTAATATGAGTTTATAATGTTTAGCAAGCGGGTAAAGATGGAATTATTCAAGAATCACATTTAAAAGATTTACAGAATGGAACAATGACCACTAGACGAGGTAAATAAAAATGATGACCAGGTACTCAATTAATTTTGAGCCTGGATCGTTTTCTAATTATTTTAATGGTGAAAATTCATTCTCATTTAAAGACATTTGAATAATTTCAATTGCTAATTCATCAACTTCTTCAAGCTTTTCACCCACAGTAGGGTGTTTAGCCATCCTTACTAAATCATCTTTTAATCTCAACCTATTTTCTAATGGCATTCTTTTAACTAAATATTCTAAGCACCAATATTTCCATATATCATCATTGGTTGAAAGTACATTTTTGATATGTGGTACAATTTCATTGGGGTATATTAATAATAACTCTGCAACATCGGGTGCTATAGGCCAGTTAATATCTTGAATCCATGTCAATAATTCTGGTATTAAAGGGATTAACTTTTTTCTTTCTAAATATTTTAATTGAGTAACTCTATTGGAGTCATGCTTGTTCTTTGGGAGGAGATCCTCCAATCTTTCCATAGTTCTTCCTCCTTTGCTTTAACTAGAATCACAATCCCCAAAAATTAAAACCAAATTTTCTAAGAAGATTTTTTGTGTAATACTCTTTTTTGAAATACCACCATTAGTGAAACTCTTATATACTTCTTTAATTACTTGAATTGCATAAAAAGGGATAGCCTCGCAGAAGTTAAAAAAAACATCACCCATTTCATTTGAATTTTCTTAAATAATTATTTTAATCATTTACTTCTCCAACATTAATAATATTGAAGTTTGCTAGAAATATCAAAAGAGCCGTATTTGCAGGGGCGTATAGTAAGGCTATGGAGCGTTTAATAATAAGATGAGTAAATCATCACATATAGAAGAAACGGCAGATAGAGAGCTTCCAGTAGCTTTCTATAACTGGTTAAATGAAAGAGATAGTCTTCCACAATCAATAGTGCATGATGAACCATCGTTAGATAATTGGCTTGAGTGGTAAATAGAAATTGTTATCCAAATTTATTTTATATGAGGTATTATTAAACTAAAAGAGTTTAATTAAGAAGTATAATTTTTGTAAAAATCGTAGAGAAGGAGGAGTTTATTTAAAATGAGAAAAGTGTACTTGCTATTTGCGATTATTGGTACAGTATTTCCGTATTATTTTTTGGTGAAATTCTTAAACGAAAACGGGTTTGATTTAGGGTTACTAATAGATTTATTATTTACAAACTCTATATCGACCTTCTTCGCTGTTGACTTTTTTATTTCATGCTTTGTTTTTATAATCTTTATGTTTAATGAGTCAAGAAAGTATAACATTAAAGAAAAGTGGATATGTCTATTAACTTTGTTTACAGTTGGTTTATCATTGGCATTACCGTTATTTTTGTTTTTCAGACATCCGTACATAAAGAAATAAGTGTTGTAAACTTCAATGAAAGAACGTAAAAATCTTACATATTCTGTGGTGAAGTGTTGATTTTGCGTTACATGGATGGCGAACGTGGTGTTTTAGTTAAATAATCCGTAAAAAAACATTTCGTGATAGGTGGTCTTAATGTTAATAATGTCCAAACGTCATGTCCTATCGTTGAAATGCTGAAATCCATTGTAGGAGTAAGCCTGAATCGGTCAAATTTGAATCTTAATCATTTATTCTTTTAAAACATGCTATTAATAATTAATATATATACTCAAGCAGCTGCAGAAATGTGGTTGCTTTTTATATTGGTTGAAAAAAGCAAAATGAATTTGGTGTAGATTTAACATAAAGATTGATCATTTGTAATAAAGTTCGATAATTTGTAAAAAGGTTTGATACAATTACATTGACAAGATGGATTGGGACAATTCAATAAACAAGCCATTTAATGGAATAATAAACTTTGGATATATGCTTTTATTTACTGAGATGTTATTAATGACCGCAGGGGGGAAATATGGAGTCAAAACTAATTATCATACGGGGAAACTCAGGAAGTGGAAAAACAACGACTGGGAAAAGTCTTCAAAATTATTTGGGGAATGGAACGCTATTGATTTCCCAGGATGTTGTTCGCCGTGAAATGCTGAAGGTTCAGGATAGAGAAGGGAATCTTTCCATTGATTTAATTCGCCAAATTGCGGAATATGGCAAAGATAAATGTGAATTTATTATTGTGGAAGGGATTTTATATAAAGAGCGTTACGGTGAAATGCTAAAAAACTTAATTCAGTTCTATGACCAAGAGGCTTACGCTTTTTATTTTGATTTATCTTTTGAGGAGACAGTATTACGACATAGCTCTAGGGAAAAAAAGATGGAATTCGGAGAGGATTCTTTACGTGCCTGGTGGAATCCAAATGATTATCTTGGCGTAGCTGGAGAAATGAAATTGACTGGTGATATATCACAAGATAGTGTAGTGAAATTAATTTTAAATCAACTACCAGTACAAATTGATTGAAATACTAACTTGTTTGTTCAACTAAAGGGAGCGATTGTTGAACAAAATTGATAGAAAATGAACCAAACTTTTTTATAGAAATCAAACTTAAATTTGCTTAATAATACTCTCTTTTGATGAATCTTTTTACAACTGGTATTACATCTTGGTTTGGATATTTTTTTAGATTGTCTAAGATACCTTCAGTTATGGAGTTCCGATTATTTCCATATTGACGATCCCAACCTGCTTCAATATCACGTACATGAATATTCAAAATTGCCTCTTTTAAGTATTCTTTTCCTGTGAACTTATCTTTACACCGATTTTGTATATATCCCAATACTCGTAGTCTATAAAATGATCATTCAAGTAAAATGCACTTGTTAAATGTATACCTTTATGTATAATGTCATATCCATTTAAAGGCTTAAAAAAATAAGACAATCTTGTTCTGTTCTATATAATGAACCTGCTCTGCGAGAATAAAAATGATTCTCACCGGCAAGCCTTCGTGTATTACGATTCCAATCATCATTAATGTTGCCATCATTCTTTTCTATGAAGTAGACTGATGATGATCCATGTTTTTTCCATCCTCACATATATGTTTGAGGTGTCAGATGATGAAAAACTGTTTCTGTATTAAGATTTAAATTCATTTAACCGTCCCCTTATAAATTTAAATGTTTATTATATCAATCCTTTTATTTAAAAAAGATTGAAGCGGTTAGCCCCAATCTTTCTCACTCATACATTCCTATACACACGCTCGCCTAATTTTTATTAGCCCCACCTAGCCCCAAAACAAAGCTTTTATATGCATTATCTTGCATTATACAAAATGAGGCGAGATTCTAAAATCATTGGTATATCAATGGTGGGTCGACTTCGATAACGACATTGCACTTACATCATTTTACGTTTGGATAAATCATTGTCGCAGGATCTACATATTCATCGAACTGTTCTTCTGTTAGTAATCCTGAGGCAATGGCTGCTTCTTTTAAGGTTGTCCCTTCTTTATGTGCTTTCTTCGCAATTTTTGCTGCATTTTCATAGCCGATATAAGGGTTTAATGCTGTTACAAGCATTAGTGAGTTTTGTAAATTATAATCAAGTACTTCTTTATTTGGCTCAATGCCTATTGCACAATGGTCGTTAAATGATTTCATTGTATCTGCTAATAGACGAGTGGATTGTAAGAAATTATAAATAATAACAGGTTTAAAGACGTTTAGTTCGAAATTTCCTTGTGAAGCGGCAAAGGCAATTGTTGCATCGTTTCCAACAACCTGTGTCACTACCATTGTCATGGCTTCACTTTGAGTCGGATTGACCTTACCTGGCATAATAGAGGAGCCTGGTTCGTTTTCGGGAATTGTAATTTCACCAATTCCTGAGCGAGGGCCACTTGCTAACCAGCGTACATCATTGGCAATCTTCATTAAGTCTGCTGCAAGTGCTTTTAAGGCACCATGGGCAACGACAGCTTCATCATGACTTGTTAGTGCATGGAATTTATTTGCCGCAGAAGTAAAGTGCCTATTCGTCAGCTCACTAATTTCTGATGCTACTCGGCTGCCAAATTCTGGGTGTGCGTTTATGCCTGTACCTACAGCTGTACCACCTATTGCAAGTTCCTTCATGTATTCAATATTTTGGATAATCATATGCTCGGATTTTGAGAGCATTGCAGCCCAGCCGCTAATCTCTTGTCCTAATGTAAGGGGAGTAGCATCCTGTAAATGTGTACGGCCAATTTTGATAATGTCTTTAAATTGCTCTGCTTTTTCTTCTAAAGTTGCTTTTAATAAACGAAGACGCGGTAATAAATAATCCTCAACCTTTAACACGGCTGCAATATGCAAGGCTGTAGGGAATGTATCATTTGAGCTTTGTGATTTATTGACATCATCATTAGGATGAACACGATCAGCCTCTCCAGCATCCTGTAGAATCTGGTTCGCTCGATGCGCAATAACCTCATTGACGTTCATATTCGATTGTGTACCACTACCTGTTTGCCAAACGACAAGTGGGAATTGATCGTCCCATTGACCATTTAAAATTTCATCAGCTGCTTGGACAATAGCGTTTGTTTTAATAGTTGACAGCTTTCCAAGTTTATTGTTCGCGATAGCAGCACTTTTCTTTAAAATAGCCATCGCTTGTACTAGATCGATTGGCATTTGCTCTGTACCAATTTGGAAGTTTTCCTTACTACGCTGTGTTTGAGCACCCCAAATTTTATCAGCAGGTACTTTAATTTCACCCATAGTGTCTTTTTCAATACGATAATCCATGTAAAACAGCTCCTTTGTTTATGTAAATATTCCATTAAAATAAACAGAATACAGTTAAAAACGGATATTCTTAGTCTGATGTAAGAATATCCGTTTGATACATGCTTATTTCAAAAAAGAGGGGGATTCTGAATTAAGCAATTTGGAGAAAAGAAATAATCTATTGATAATGATAATTGTTATCAATTAAAAAGTCAACTTTTTTTCTCAAAGAGGTTTAAAAGAATTGAGAACAGTTTGCAACATACTATTTTGATACCCATTTATAAGAAATTTAAAACGCTATCATTGGATTTATCAACGATAGCGCTCCGCCTTAAACTATAAATGGCTATCTTTTTTTCTTCCCAAGTTCTTTAAGAGGCTGTTTTTTAGGTATAATTTCAAAAATGACTCGTACTTGGTAGTTATTGTTGTTGATTTGATTAACCTCAATTATTTTTGCTTTTCGTCCTTTAATTTTAATATTTTCTTCAACAGTAGGTAGATTGACGAGAAGCTGACTTAATACAGATGTCTTGCCTTCATAAAAATGAGTTACAAACATATCACTTTTCTCCCTTGTTCTTTTTTCAGGTACATTCCATCTTAAAATAAGGTTCAAAAGGTTTTACTCAATGTATGACAATCAGCTGGGAAGTAGAACATTTGCTATAAGTCACAATAACTGGAATCAAATGCTATCTATTAGAGTCATAATGATCCAACATAAAGGTGTATTTAGAATATTGCACATACTTCAGAGAGACTTGACGAAACGGATGAAATGAATTATGATGTATCGAATATAATTTAACAATGATTGGAAGTAGTAGTGAATGTAGTTTGTTTTAGAGAGATGATGGCAGGTGAAAATCATCGCAAACCATTTATGAACTCATCCAGGAGTTTTTTATGCTGAAGAAAGTAGGCATAAACGGCTGCTACCGTTATAGTCAAGTGAGCTTTCTAGCTAATCAGAGTGGTACCGCGGATAACTTCGTCTCTATATTTATTGGAGACGAAGTTTTTTATTTGGAAAATGGGGAGAGGAACTGGAATTTATTCAAGGGGGGGAAATATAGTGGAAATGATAAAAAAGCAAGCAACAACAGTAGGTTTAATTGCACTTGTTCTGTCAGCACTTCTAACATCAATGAGCCAGGTGTTCTATGCCAAGCAGGTGCAGGAGGTACCAACTTTTTTATTTACGGGCATTAGTTTTTTCATTACAGCGATTTATTTCTCATTCTTTGCCCGAAAACGAAGGCAAGTGAATGTATGGAAGGGAAATATTACGGATGTGGTGAAGTTGAACGCTGCTACTGTGATAACGTTTATGGGCTTTTATTTTGCCTTAAAATACGTTGAGTCCGCGATTGTAAGTGCACTTGAAATGGGCATAGGACCACTGTTTGTCTTAATAGTAGCTGTTTTTGCTAAGGAATCCATTCCTCGGGTACAATGGGTAATTGCTTTTGGAACATTTATCGCTTGTACTATACTAATAGTAGCTGTTATTAGTGGGAAATCTGCTGTTCAAATGGACCTAACTTTGCCTGTCATTGTGGCATTAATAGCAAGTGTTGGCTGTGGGATTGGAGCAGTTCTTTGTACAATCTATTCGAAGCGATTAAGTGAGGCTGGTTGGACTACTTCCATGATTTTAGCAAATCGCTATTATGGCATAATTTTATTATCTTTTTCTGCAACTTTCGACATATTTTTTAAATATTTCTCGGGAAATATTTCGTGGATACTTGCAGTCACAGTAGTGGGTGTCATGCTGCCGATGTATTTATTGCAGATAGGCATTCAGTATTGTACATCATTGATTGTAATGATGAGTTTATGCTTTGTTCCAATATTCACATTTTTCTTTCAGTTATTTGATCCAAGGCTCTCATGGTCACCTATTTCCTTTATTGGTATCAGTTTATTATTTATTTTAGGTGTTTGTAGCTTGTATTTGGAAAAAAAGTCGGTTTCAGAGTAGCGTGACCGCGTTATAATAATAGTAAGGGAGGAAACGAAATGTATTTAAAATCATGTAAGGTGTTACAGAACAACATCGAAGGTAAGCATGTTTACCCCTTTAACATACCAAGCTTGCAGGATTTACAGGAGCTTGAGTTTCCTACAAATGTCACCTTCTTTGTTGGTGAAAATGGCTCTGGTAAATCAACACTACTGGAGGCAATTGCTGATTGCTGTGATTTTAATACTGCAGGTGGTGGGCGACAAAATTTATATGAGGTACATAAAGCGGAATCTTCACTTGGGGAATATATTCGATTATCTTGGTGGCCGAAGGTTTCAAATGGCTTTTTCCTACGTTCTGAAACGTTTTATCAATTTGCCAGTCATATTGATTCGTTAGAGCATCCAAACAAATATGCAGCTTATGGTGACAAGTCTTTACACCATCAATCACATGGGGAATCATTTTTATCGTTATTTATACATCGCTTTAAAGGTAAGGCCATTTATTTATTAGACGAGCCTGAAGCGGCACTATCTCCAACAAGGCAGCTAAGTCTCCTTAAAATCATGAAGGATTTAGAGCATGAGGCACAGTTTATTATCGCTACACATTCACCAATTTTACTTGGCTATCCAAATGCAACAATTTACAGTTTCGATGGTGAGGAAATTAAGTCAATCCGTTATGAGGAAACCATACATTACATTGTTACGAAGCGCTTTTTAAATGCACCAGAAACCATTTTTTCAGAGTTATTTGATGAGGAGAGGGAATCATGAATCAACGAAAAGGCTTAATCATGCGAGAAATTCGATTAGATGAAATGGCACAATCTATAGATTTACTCAATTACGTGTTTCAAATGTCCATGTCTATCCATAAAGATCGCCGCTTTGTCAATGCAAAGAGCAAGCAATTCGATGAAGGACATGCAATTGGATGGTTTGATGGTACACAGCTTGTCTCTCAAATTTTAAGCCTTCCTTTTGAGGTAAATGTTCATGGTCGGATTTACGAAATGGGTGGAATAACGGCTGTGGGAACATATCCTGAATATTCAAGACATGGATTAATGGAGAGCCTAATTATGGAATGTCTGCAGCGCATGCGAAATGAGGGACAATATATATCCTATTTATTCCCATATTCGATCCCGTACTACCGAAAAAAGGGCTGGGAAATTATGAGCGATATCGTGGAATTTCAGGTCAAGGATACACAGCTGCCACATTATGCAGGTCTAAATGGAAAGATACGTCGAGTTGATCCAAAACATGAGGATGTTGTAGCGATTTATGCAAGCTATGCCCAAAAAACGCATGGTGTGATGGTACGCAATAGTATCGCTTGGAATGAGAAGTTTCAGGAAGACTTTTGGGAAGAAAAGTTTATTGATAGCGATGTTAATCTTCAAGCAGCCGTATATTATGATGAGGATGATGTGCCACAGGGCTATATGTTTTATCGCATTATGGAGGAAAATTATTACATTGATGAAATCGTCTATTTACAGGAAGAGGCACGAAAAGGCTTATGGAATTTTGTCTCTGCTCATAGCTCAATGATTTATAATGCTTATGGCAAAACGACTGGCAATGAAGCTGTTGCCTTTTTACTGGAGGATAGTGAGATCATACAAAAAGTGTCCCCTTATTTTATGGCACGTATCGTAGATGTCAAAGAATTTTTATTACGTTATCCATTTGTGGGAAATGATTTTCAGTTACGATTGGCTGTTAGTGATCGTATTGTAGCCTGGAATAACGGCACATTTGTGATTACGATGAAGGAAGGAAAGGTTACCGTTGATAAGATCAGCGAAACACTGTCCGAAAATGCTGTTCAACTAACTGTGCAAACATTAGCCACAATGCTACTAGGCTATAAACGACCAAGCTATTTGGAAAAAATCGAACGCTTACAGGGCAAGGCGATTGACATTGCACTGCTAGAGACAGTACTTCCTGTCGGTATTCCAACATTTATCGATTATTTTTAACCTTTATAGGGAATTTGTACAGGGTTTAACTTGTGCAAATTCTTTTTTATATGTTTCTAGAATGGTAATTATGGCATAATTAGTGAATGGAGGGGATAGATGATATGCCAAAATGTATTACATGTAAGGAAAAATGGACGTGGAAGCAGTCAATGCGGTCAATTGTATCATTTTCTCGCTTTATAGGCTGTCCATACTGTGGGAAAAAGCAAATGCTAACTTCTATGACACGCATTTCCATATTATTACTAGTCTTTGTACCATATATTACAATGCCGTATGTGATTGACGAAGAGGTAAAAAGCTCAGCAGTGGCGATTGGTGTTGCGATTTACTTATTTGCTTTAGTTCTGATGATGCCATTTTTAATGGACGTACGTGAAGTCCCGAAGCATCTGCAAAAATATGCCCAAAAATAATACATAGTAAGAGTATGAACCTTCACCTTTTTGAGCGTGAGGGTTTTATTTTGTTTAGAAATATTTAAGTCAAAGCCATATTTGCTTGAGATGAGAAGAAAACGCTCAGGTCAACCTAAAATTTGCTCGGGTTGAAAGAAAACTGCTCAGGTCAACATCAAAATTGCTCGGGTTGAGAAGAAAAAACGCTCAGGTCGATTCAAAATTCGCTCAGGTTGATCCAAAAAATGCTCGGGTCAATCCGAAAATTGCTCAGCTCGAATAGTGAACTGCTCCATCCTACTACGTCCTAAATTGAACAGAATGCTTTAAGCACGCTACTTTAGAAATTCATCAAAATAAGGAAACAAATCCATCCTTATTTTCGTTATTAAATAAAAAAAATGGGGAGATGTTTTTAGATATGACTGCGAGGGTAGAGCAGAAAAAAGTATACAGAAAAGTGCTAATTGTACTGAGTGTCTGGTTCCTATTTATTGTAAGCATTATAGGCTACGGGGTTTATTGGCTGTTTTTTGATTGGAGTAGGTTTAAACAGGAATTGATTGCGGAATCCACTTCTCCTGATGGCACCTATACAGTGAATGCTTATGTTTCAGATGGTGGGGCCACTACGTCCTATACGGTTTTGGGTGTATTAGTGTTTAATAAAGAAAATAAGAAGTCAAAGAAGATTTATTGGCAATATCGGGAGAATGAAGCCGATATTTCATGGATAGATGATGATACTGTCAAAATAAACGGCGTGACATTGGTTGTACCAAATGAAACCTATGATTATCGAGATCATGAGGAAAACACAAATAAGCCATAACATGGTTGCTATGGCTTATTTATTATGTTAACCAAGCTTTTTTTAATAGTTGCACCCCTAAAACAACTTCATCTAGCTGCAATTTGCTAAAGCCTAGTTGAATGATAGGCTCAATGCTTGTTTGCTTAAGGAAAAAGGGACTGGTTGGATATACCCTCACGCCATATCGTGCAGCGCTTTCTATGAGTTGACGCTCAGAAAGTTGCGTATGTACTTTCACTAAAATATAGAGTCCTGATTGTGCACCTAATACTGTAATTTTGTCTCCAAATTGTTGTTGAAGCTCCCGTACAAGAAGATTGATCTTTTGTTTATAGGTAATCCGCATTCGTTTAATATGCCTTGTCCATTCGCCCTTTTCCATAAATGCTGCCATTGTTAATTGATGAAGAGAAGAGGCGTTATGCTCAAAATATTGAAAGCGTTCTTTATATGTAGAGACAAATGATTTGGGTAACACCATATAGCTTAAGCGAACGGCTGGTAAAAAGGATTTAGAAAATGTGCCAATATAGATCACACGCGATTTATCAATAGAGGCAAGGGCAGGGAATGGCTGCTGTGTATAGCGAAATTCGCTGTCATAATCATCCTCGAGAATATAGCCATCTATTTGTTTAGCCCACTGAATCAATGTTTGTCGCTGCTGGATGCTCAGTGAAACCCCATAGGGAAAATGATGGGAAGGGGTAATATAAATTAGACGTGACTGTAAATGGGTTAAATGCTGAAGCTGTGCACCATTTTCCAAAACAGGTAATGACTCTATATTGAAGTTATGTAATTTAAAGGCTTCACGTGCTCCGTTATAACCAGGATCTTCTAAAATAATACTTTCAAAATTCTCTTTTAATAAAAAGCCTAAATAAATTAACATTTGCTGTGTGCTGCTACCAATTAAAATGTCCCCTGAATCAACATGAACACCACGAGATTGTAATAAATAATCCACAAGCTGTTCCTTTAATCGAGGTTCACCAAACGGATCCCCATATGTATAGCATTCTTCCTCATGTAATATTTGATTGGCCATTTGTCGCCAAATCTTTAACGGAAAATACTGTTGATCGACAGCACCTGCTCGAAAATCAATGATGATATTTCCAGTGACTTGCTTTTTATTGGGAATGCCTGGTTGTGTCTCCTCATGAAAAAATACCTGCTCAAATTCATTGACAAAATATCCTTTTCGTCCTTCTCCTCGTATATATCCCTCTGCGACAAGTTGCTCGTAGGCAGTTAAGGTCGTATTGCGACTCACCTGTAGTGTATCTGCCAGCCTACGAATAGAAGGAAGAGTATCGTTTGTTTTTAAGCTACCTTGCTCAATTAAAGTTTTGATTTGCTGATAAATTTGCTTATATTTTGCCTCTTTATCTGTAAAGAAAAAAATAAAATCATTCATAAGGCTCCTTCTTGACATGTTGAAATATTTATTATTGTCACTTTTTATATGTCAGAATGTTTTTTATTATCATACAAGAAAGACTGATAAAAAGAAATGGAGAGATGTGCTATGGAAATGAAAACAGTAACACTTGCAACAGTTAAAGAGGTAGTCCCATTATTTAATGCCTATCGAGAATTTTATAATCAACCTTCAGATTTAGAGCAAGCCGAGCAATTTTTAAAGGAGCGTTTGCAGAAGGAGGAATCCATTATTCTTCTTGCGTATTTAGATGCTCAGCCAGTAGGTTTTGTCCAGCTTTTCCCTATTTTTTCATCAGTTGCGATGAAAAAAGCCTTTCTATTAAATGATTTATTTGTGACAGAGCATGCGAGAAAGCAAGGTGTGGCAATGCGGTTAATTGAGGAATGTTATGCATACTGTAAAAATGAGGATGCGCGTTATATAACCTTAGAAACAGCGACTGATAATATACAAGCTCAAAAGCTATATGAAAAGCTTGGGATGAAAATAGATCGTGATGTTTTTCATTATATTAAATATTGGTAGTAGTCAACTTAAAAATCCTAATAAGGAATATGATTTTTAAAACCTCACACACTAAATTGTGAAGGAGGTCTAGCATGAAAATAGTAGTAAAAAATTTAATGCTAATCAGCATACTAATGTCCTTTGCACCAGTCGGCTATGCTAATAATGACATTCAACAACATGCGAATGGTGAGGAGGGTCAGGTCGTTTATCACGTGAAATACGATTATAATGCTATTTGTAAGGTGCTCGGTATTTCGCAAGAGGTATATGATCAATATTGGAAAGAGGGCCTGTCCATCGTTGAGATGGCTGATAAAGTGGGCATAGAGCACCGTGAAATCATCAGCTATTTTGTGACTTTTCATTATCAAGAAATGCAAAAATGGCGAGAAAAGGGTGCCATGAACGAGCATCATTATTTTACATTGGTTTATGATTTAAAGGATGAAATTACAGATTTTATTGAACGAAATCCGAATAAACAATGACAGCGACTAGTAGATTCTAGTCGCTTTTTTTTATGATTAACATTCATTATTTAATTATTAAAATTATTAATTTAATGATTATCGTTAAATTAATATTGATTTTCTCTCAGCTGTTTTATATGCTTAACATAAAGAAATAACCACGATTGATAAAAAACTTAAAAGCAGGAGGAAAAAATAATGATTATTAATAGTGCAATCAGTGCCATTATTCAAGTTATTTTATTTTCAGTAATACCATTATGTTGGTGGTTTTTCACAGCAAGAAAGAAACAATCATTTTTATCATGGATCGGTATTAAAAAACCTGTCATCGAGAATAAAGGAAATTATTTTGTATGGTTTTTACTCACGATTTTTTTATTATTCGTACCGTCTTACTTAGTCGTCTTTTTTTATATAGACAGCTCACTTTTAGCATCAAATCGTTTTGCAGGACTTGGCTTTACTGCGATTATCCCCGCACTTCTCTACGCAATTATCCAAACGGGCTTGTCAGAGGAACTGCTTTTTAGAGGCTTTTTATTAAAAAGATTTGCACATACATTTGGTTTTCAGATAGGAAATATTGTGCAAAGCTTACTATTTGGTAGTATTCATGGATGGATGCTATTTTCTGTTATTCCTTTTGAAGTTGTTGTGTTAGTTGTGATTGTAACGGGATTAGCTGGTTATTTAATGGGGTGGATCAATGAAAAAAATTCCAATGGCTCCTTAATCACGAGCTGGTGTATCCACAGCGTGGGCAATCTGATTGTTTCCTTCTTCGCTATGTTTAACGTAATTTAGAGTTCAGGTATGTGATTTTTTAAGATAGGTTTACAACTTGACCGTTTACACGATTAGCAGCCCTAATCACCTAGCTAATTTGCATTTCATCCTTATCAATTGCATAATAGCTTAGAGGTGTTAGGAATGAAATTTATCGAACAAATTGTGAAGGCGTGCTTGATTATCGGTTTAGTTTTAATGGGAGGGCGTATTCTTACCGTAATACTCCACTACTTTCATATAGCGTTTACTTCTTTTTTTGTTGATTATCATGTTGCATCCATAGTTATACTATTGATAGGAATTATAGGTACAGAAATATTTAACAGTCGAAAAAGGAAGGGGCGAGCATAAATGACAGAATGGCCAAAGGGTGTAGCGAAGCCTGCTATACGAGCATTAAATGCAGCAGAGTTTACACAATTAGAGCAATTGCAAAAGATAGATTTATCAACATTAAAGCATTTACATGGTATGGGTCCGAAAGCGCTGGCGGCTATTGAAGCAGCATTGAAAGAGAGTAGGATACAAGATGAATAAGCTGACTTTATTTTTGCTGGCGATGGTCGTTTATTATATTTTGGTGGTCTTCATCATTAGTAAGTTATTTATCATTCCGATTATGAAGTTTATGGCACTTATATTCTTCATTGGCGCTGGCTATATCTTTTCCCGAAAAATGCGAAGGAAACTACAGTAGGAGGAATATATGAAGCTTGTAAAACTTACCCTTTTTTATCTAGCTATTATTATACTTGCAATGACGCTATCACTGGCAGGCGTTCGTCTATCAATCTCACTTGCTATATTTGCGCTTATTGTACTAGCGATAATATATAGACATATACATATTTTATATCGAACAAATAATATGCAGTTGGTGGATAAGCTTGTGAAAGATCGCAAAAAGGAGCCATTCTTTGCTTATCTTTATGCAGTAGCTTATGAAACAAAGGAAGATCAGCTACACTCATTAGATGTGGTTATTCAGAAACATAAGCAGCCAGCAGTGAAGTATAATTATATTTTTGTAAAGGCAATCATGGAAGAGAATTTAGCGGAAGCAAAAGATGCAGCTGATAAAATAAACAAAGAGCCATTAGCATGCTATGCAAAATGTTATATCGCTGCTCTTGAAGAGCGAACAGCAGATATGCGAAGTGCTAAGCTTACACAGCCATGGATGCAGCCGGCGATTGAAGCAATTTATGCCTATACCATAAAGAATGAAGCCTTGTTTCAACAGAATCAGCAAGAAAGCATTGATCTGGCACGAGGTGTACAAAAATATGCATTAATCCATTCGTTTAAAGAGATGCAAAAGAGTATGTAATAAATTCTAGGCTACTTGACGCTAATTGGCATCAAGTAGCTTATTTTTTCTTGCAAAAAAATAATGGTAATTTACAAATTATGCTGTCTGCTTCGTCTAATATAGTGAAGCTTAAAAAATGCAGCAGGAAAGCGGTATAAGAGAGGTGAAAAGATGGAATTTGATGAATTATATGAACAATATTTTCAACGCATTTATCAATTTATTTATTATATGGTTTCAGATCCTGGTTTAGCAGAGGATTTAACACAGGAAACATTTCTTCGGGTTTTTAAAGGGCAATTTCGAAACGAAGCTGCTTTAAGTACGTATATCAGAAAAATCGCACGAAATATTGTTTATGATACGTATAGAAAAAAGGCGTTGATTAAATGGCTGCCATTTCAAAAAAGTCATGAGGAACGGGAGACACATTATGTGCCACATGACTGGATTGTCCAGTCTGAAGAACGTCGACTGCTATATGAAGCCATCCAATTATTAAAGCCGGCGTATCGTGAAGTAGTGATCTACAGAAAAATTGAAGAACTGACATTGGCTGAAACTTGTGAAATTTTAGGATGGTCTACAGTAAAAGTAGCGAATACACAGCGAAATGCACTAAAAGAATTAGAGAAAATATTGGGAGGTGACGAATTTGGATTTGCACAATCGACTAAAGAAACTCAATAATTTACCAGAGGATCAGGCTGTAAAGTCGCGTATTTATGAGCGTATTCAGTACAAGAAGAAAAAAGGGTTAACGATCTGGAAGGAAGGCGTTTTACTATTAACAATGGCTGTGATTGCTCTATTTTTAATCCTATTACCACAAAATTCTTCATTACCACAGAGCGCCAATCAATCTATTCAAACGATTTATAAGTATTTTGGAGGAGAAGAAGGGAAATTCTTTGCTCGAAGTTCTGACTTGTATACATCTGTTGAAAGGGTTAACGATAGAAAAATCTATAACTTTTTTCAAGACCTTACACATTATGTTGAAGAGGGAGATGGTAGGCTAGGTGATTATATTACAGATGTAGTCGTTGTAAGGGATCATCAGGAGGAGCACTACCAGATTTCTGATACAGGTATGCTAAATATTGATAGTGGGCAGTTTTTTGTGGGAACATCAGATATGTATGGGGAAGTATTTCAATTATTATATAGTGTAAATACAAAACCGTGGATATTTATTCTTCCCCTTGTCGTCATCATAGTCAATTTATTTTCAGCCTACTACTATAAACGGCATAAATTAGATAATGATAAACCACCTAAACCAAAATGGTGGCTGCTACTATTATTCCTCTCAGTAACTTTCAGTATTTTTGCTTGGGCAACTTGGGTGGGCCCTTTATATAAGCCCTTGATGCTTGTGCTCGCCGTTTTATATGGTGTCATCATTTGGTATAATCTCAAACGAGACATCCAGCATTATGCTATCTATAAAGTAGAAACCATAAAAATCAGTATTATTACTGTTGCACTTGTTTTTATGATTATGAACTATTAATCCTGGTAATATCAAAAACACCTTTTGTTGAAGTACATCAACAATGAAGGTGTTTTTTCAATGGTAAACTGTTAAATTTTTTTTCCTAGTAAAACACCACGTATGATGCCTACGATAAATATCAGGCTTAATAAAACTAGAAAAAGGTAGGCATGCCATTGCTGTAAAATACGATCATGGCCTAATGCAACTGTTAAGTCGTTGAAAAGTGAATACGTAAAGTACAGTAAGATACTATTTTTAATGAGACAAAACGTCAAAATTCCATTTTGTCTCTGACTATGGGAAAGAGTTGGTTTATTTTTACGTAAAACTGGATAAGCAGCCCTGACCTCTAAGTAATGTAGTAGCAAAAATAGCATAAGTGCAATAAAAGGTAAGTAAAAAATAGCAATTTTTGGACCAAACTGGGCATGTTCACTTGTAAAGCTTTGTAAAACGGGTATAGAACCTGGCAGCTTATGATATTGGATAAGCGTTGCAGTCACACCCGCAAGAAATATAGTGCCGACAATCCATGTTAGCTGCATACAAAAACGTGGCGTAGGTGTTTTTTGCTGCTCGTTCATTGATTCACCTCGTTTTTCGTCATTCAAAATAGCATTCTGTTATACTGTATCATAGAATGACATCATGTGTGGTACAGAAAGAAGGATTACATGGAATACTTATTGTTTTTAAGCATTGGAATTGCTGGTAACGTCATTGGCACATTGGTCGGGGGTGGGGGATTGATTACTCTGCCAACCATGATGTTAATGGGAGTACCGGTTCATTCAGCGATTGGCGCTAATAAAGTGTCTAATATGGTGAGTGCCTTTTCCAGTTTTTATACGATTTATAGAAGAAAAGAATTGGCTTGGACGGAAATGCGATCCGTTTTACTTGTGTCGCTGATTGGGGGAACACTTGGAGGCTTATTTGCATCATTAATGAGCAGTCAGTCCTTGACGCTTATCGCCATTATTTTACTAGGGTTTGCATTGATTATGTCATTTATCGGTGGGGCTGATTTTGGCGAAAGAGAACACTTTATTATGAATCGTAAAAATGGTCCAATTCTGATGGGTGTTGGTTTTTATGATGGAATGTTTGGTCCAGGAAGTAGTACACTGGCACTTTATACATATGCACATGAGAAATTATCTTATATAAAAGCTGTAGGGCTGTCACGTGTCGGTGTTTTTGCCATGTGCTCTGGCGCAGCGATTACGTATATTGCCACAGGAAAAATCGAATGGCCACTAACACTTATTTTAATGATTGGATCAACTATTGGCGCACAGATTGGTATTGTCCTTGCTCGAAAGGTCAATGCCAAACAAGTAAAGCTTTTGCTACGTGTTGTAACTATTGTTTTAATAATACAGCTCGTCTATGATTTTATGAAACAGCTCTAAGGAGGCGCTTAATATGTTTGACATCACACCATATCCAACTTTTTCGTGGTCACTCTCCCGGCATAAAACATTAACCAGCTGTGCACGAAAATATGGCTATGAATATTATTTTTCACATAATGGCTGGCTAAGCTACAATGTAGAACCCTTTCATCAACATGTCTATCGCCTAAAAAAGCTACAATCCATGCCGATTTTATTTGGGCAAATTGTCCACCGATATATCGAGCAGGCAATTAATGATTATTTACAAACAGGAAAGGCGCCAACTGTAGAGGAGCTGATACATTGGGCACGAGGTCAGCTTAATGCAGCTTTTATTGACTCCACACGCCATTCTGAATTATGGAGACAAAAGCCTACAAAATATTATATGATGCAGGAAATCTACTATACTGGTAAGCTGAATCCTGAGCTTGTTCAGGACTATAAAGAACGTTTACAGCTTATCTTTAACCATTTGTTGATGAGTGAAACATTCCAGCAAATCACAACACAAAAGGGCTCTCTACGCATTGGTGAGCCTGAACAATTCCGCTCCATGAAAATGGACAATATCCAAGTATTTGTTGTGATGGACTTCCATTACTTTGATGAACTTACAGATAAGTGGGTGATTGTCGATTGGAAGACGGGTGGAGAGTCTGACGATGACCGTCATCAATTAGCGCTCTATGCCTATTATGTACAACAAAAATACCGTGTATCACTTGAGCAAATCGAGGTATATAACGAATATTTATTAACAGGAAAACGTAAGAAATATGTATTTACTGACATCGATATGGATAATATTTTGTATACATTTCAGCGTAGTGTCTTGGAAATGAAGAAGTACCAAGCCGATATATTTTCGAATGAGCCGCTAGACCTCGAGGACTTTGAACAAACCCTTGAAAAATGGCATTGCCGCAGGTGTAATTTTCGGGAATTATGTGATGAAAAATAAGTTAAGAAATGAGCAAGTGACCAAAAAGTGACCAATCAATTTAAATCATCAAAATGGTCGCTTGCATCATTTTTATCCTTCTTTGTTAAATGACTAAATGTGTTGATTGTCATTACCTACAAAGTCACGCAATGTTCCAAGTATAGATGAAAAAGGTTTTTTAGATTTCGAAGACTTGATAAAAGATTTATTAAAAGAAATAACAAGTGCTGTTGTAAAAAGTTTTCCTAAATAATCTTTCTTCTGTTGTACAGTAAGTAACTAAAAAATTATATAGTAAACATTATTAAAGTGTTCTCTTTTGAGAATGCTTTTTTTGCACAAAAGGAGGTGAACCCATGTCTAGCTTATTACATCAAGGAATCGAAAAGTAGCTCAGGAGTACCTATCTATATATCCTCAGAATAATGTAGTTGTTGAGAGAAGCTTAGCTCAAATCAAGGAGAGGTTAGGAATTGAAACAAAGAGGTAAGTAAAGGGTGAGCACATAGATAAGATGCATAATTATTACTGGTATTTATTTAATTTGGATGGAAATGGGAAAAGACCACTCCGTGATGAATGGTCTTAATCTTTTGTATTTATGGTAAGTTAGTAATAATAGAAATGGGAACAGGTTAGTGTAATTAAAGATTTATAATTAATTGGATAATATTAGCTAAAAATGTATATTATCCAATGCGATGTGATTATATTTCTTTTTAAACCATTTGTTGGATATTTACTAAATACTTAAATTGATATAATAATTCAGGTGCAACTTTTCCCTTCTGCACAAAGGGCTAAGATGCACCATTCCTCAACTATACACAAATGACCAGGTACTCAATTAATTTTGAACCTGGGCTTTTTAGGCTATGTTAATGTTTAATGTTGTTTTTTAATAAAAAATGGGAAACTCTGTTTTCTATGAGTTTCCCTTCCTGTTTTACATAGGTATACTTTCATCAATTAGTTTGAAAGCAATTTTCACATATGAAACTTCCTTCATTTTTTAAGTATGCTTTTATTTCAGTCATCCCTTTACGCTTTGGATAACGCATTTTTATAAAAACAACTTCGTCATCCTTGATTTCTTTATCACATTTAGCACACTTAGGCTCTTCGCCAAACATTTATATCACCCCTAATTAAATTTTATTTATATTCTTAATACGAATAGGTTTCATAAAAGTTCCTTTAAAAGGGCATATAGACTGA
Source organism: Lysinibacillus sp. NPDC047702 (assembly GCF_050272555.1). Lineage (NCBI taxonomy): Bacteria > Bacillati > Bacillota > Bacilli > Caryophanales > Bacillaceae > Lysinibacillus > Lysinibacillus sp. NPDC047702. The sequence goes on from NZ_JBNNMG010000002.1 coordinate 70,127, forward strand.
AAAGTGACCTAAAACGATTTTTAGTAACAGTTAGTGATTAATAAAGAAAATGCTACGATTGAAACCCGTTGGTAAATAGAGCGTTTGATTTAAACTGAAACTTTATGAAAGTTATAATTAAGTACCAAGCCGATATTTTTTCGAATGACCCACTAGACCTCGAGGACTTTGAACAAACCCTTGAAAAATGGCATTGCCGCGGGTGTAATTTTCGGGAATTATGTGATGAAAAATAAGTTAAGAATTGAGCAAGTGATCAAAAAGTGACCAATCAATTTAAATCATCAACATGGTCGCTTGCATCATTTTTATCCTTCTTTGTTAAATGACTAAATGTGTTGATTGTCATTTTTATATCAAAGTGACCTAGTTGCTCCTGTATGATCTTAAAATTTACATTCCGACTGACCATAAATGAAGCGTAAGAATGTCGTAAAGCATGAAAATTCAACTTTGGTAGCTGTACTTTACAATGATTCTTCTTGAAGTAAAATATATTGAAGAGTATTCGTGCACAGAAATTCATTTGGAAGGTCTTGCTATCTATATAAGTCGTTTACTCAAAGATTAAGTATAACTAATAGAGCTTTTGATTTAAAAGATATAATTTATCTGAGATAGTTCGCTATATGTTAGCGAACTTTTTTGTAGGTAAATGGAAAAATTATGATAAAATTGTTATGAATTTGCGAGTAATTAGAAATATAAATTGGGGAGACAGAGAAATGAAAACAAGGGAATTACCGAAAATCCAATTAAGAGAATTAACTCTTTATGACGTTGAAGACCGTTATCAATGGTGTTTAGACAAGGAAGTAACAAAGCATTTAAATTTGCCAGAGAGGTATCCGCCTTTTAGTAGAGAAGAAACTGAAAAATGGATTGAAATGTGCATAAACAAGACAAATGGATATGAACAAAAAGCCATCGTCACAGGAGAGGGAAAACATATTGGCTGGATTGATATAAAAAATATCGACAAGTTAAACAAACACGCTGAATTAGGGATTGCAATAGGGGATAAAAACTATTGGGGCAAAGGTTTTGGTCTTGCTGCGATGGAAGAAATGCTTTTATGGGGATTTAACGAATTAGGGCTAAATAAAATTTGGCTCAGAGTTGAAGTGGATAATGAAAAAGCTATCAAATCTTATAAACGTATGGGATATGCAGAAGAAGGTATTTTAAGACAAGACAGATTAAGAAATGGAGAATTTATTGACCGACTTCGTATGAGTATTTTGAAAGGCGAGTTTCTTCAAAAGGAGCAGATAAAATGAAAAATAAACCTGAACCAATAGAAGCAGCCTTTTAGTTTATTGAAATACATTTTCCTAATTGTCAGGGAGCTATTTTAGCTGGGAGTGTTGTTCGTGGACAACTCTTAGCTATTTTTTATGTTATTTACAATGTAAATAGCATTTTTCTCTCCCAAAACGGAACCCGTTATATTACGATACAGGTTTTTAAATTAAAGCATAGAAACAAAGATGAAGGTTAGGAGGGATTTTATTGAATGATAAGAAAGTTGGAATACTATTCACCTTTATATTCGGTAGTTTAACCCTTTTAATTGTGTTTATTTTATTGTTTTTTTCGTTTTTTGGTGAAGAAATACTAGAATTCTTTAAAGATGGTTTTTCAGAGGATTATTAAACTGTATTTTAATTTTAGAATGCAAAATGAATAGCTTATAAGACCGCTTAACAATAAGTGGTTTTTTTGTTTAGTCAATTAATCTGTAGTGAATACCATAAATAAACCGATTCTGACCAACTGTTCATTGGATTGAACTATTATGGCTAGTTTAGTGAAAGAAATAAGATTTTGATTTCATATTAAATATAGATGGGATTTATGTTATATTTTAATAGAATTGGAGAGTGATATTATGAATATTAGAGAAGCAAGTGAAGTAGATTATCCTGATTTAAGACGCATTTATCTGGAATCACGCCGCAAAAACTTCCATTGGGAACATGTAGAGGAATTGACATTAGAAGATTTTGATAATGATACAGAAGAAGATTATGTAATTTTAGTTGAGGAAGACGGTGAAATTCTGGGGTTTGCGGCACTATACTTAGCAGATAATTTTATACATTGTCTTTTTGTTGACCCTACTTGCTCTGGTAAGGGTGTTGGTGGTTTATTATTGAATGCCTCCATAGATAAAATGAATACACCATTAAGTTTGAAGTGTGTATCTGAAAATTATAAGGCACTCAAATTCTATGAAAATAAGGGTTGGAAGAAAGTTGTTGAAGAAGGGAAACCTGGAGAAAAGTATTGGGTTTTGGAATACAAATAATTAATGAATACTTGATTTATTAATTGATTCAAAACTAATAGATACTATAAAGAACGAGTGGTTATTTGTGTTTGCTTTAGCTTGGTGAGGTACAAGAATTGAGGAGAATTTATATTAAAGGTGAAATACTCTGAAATTATTGATTTTTTACATCGCTATATTTCCATTAAAATCACTAGTATATTCAGATATTAATTTTTCTTAAAACTTTACTGAGGAGGAGAATCATGAAAAAATTATTTATTGTGTTACTAGCAGCATTTGTATTTGCAGTAGTAAATCCAATAAAATCAGAAGCAAAAGTGATGTATGATGGAGCAGAAGTTGTAAAAGGGCAAACCGGAAAAATGACCTTTAAAAAAGATATCAAGGTATACAAGAAAAATTCAGATGGTACATTTGATTCGCTGATGGTTAAGCGCAATAATTTCTTTAAAACGTATGATATTGAGAAATATGATGGAAAAACTTTCTATCAAATGGGGCAATATCGGGTACAAGCAACGGATTTGGTAGTTTTCAAAGAAGTACCAATCGATATTCGTACATCTTTCTATAACAATCCGGCATTGGTCATGATTAATCATCTTGGTGTTGAAAATCCTGGATATCCATATTCCTACATCAAATATGGTGAGTATTTAAAAGTTGGAAAACGTGAAGAGGTTTGTACTCCAGCATTATTACTAGTTTCTATTGAGAAGGGCAAATTATATCGCCATTATTGTGCAGGAGATATTGAAGGAGGACCAGTAATTAATACCGGTATTCTTGATAGCACCGATATTCGAATTTTTGAAAAGATAACAAGAAATGAAGGATCCTATATATTAACAGAAGATACAGAGCTATACAATGGTCCGGTGATAACAAGATACTCTAGAAAAGAGCTGAAGGGAACTGTCTTTTATTCATCAGGAATTGAGATCAATGGTTATTTGATGGTGGGAGATAAGAATTTTGATTTTGTTCCAGCAAATCTATTAAAGCCAGTTGTAGATAAGTGATAGATTATGAATTATATATAGCTCTCTTATTTATTTGATAAGGGGGCTATTTTTATGTTTGGTTGACATACAGATAGGATAAATGCTTATTAGAGTACCCTAGTTAAATAAATCGCAATAATAGCACTTCTTCTTGATTTAACTTGAAACAATGTGAAAGTATTTTTTAGTATTAATTCATTCCAATAAGTCAACAAACTTGGAGGACTTTAAAACCTTTAAAAATGACATGTAGAAGCAATAAATATTGAAAGAAGAATTTGCTTTTTTCATCAACTTGTATTAAATTATACTAAGCTATTAATTGATAATGAGAGAGGAGGCAAAAAGCCATGGAAACTGTTTTCAGAAGAATTGCAACTGAAGTAAAAACATATTTACAACTAGGTGATTTACTGTCAAAGGGACCAGTCTGTATTTTTTTAAGTAAACTTCATATAGAAAATAGCCGGAAGCTTTTTGCCTTTGTATTATAAAAATTAGAACTTTTAATGTTTGCGCATTATACAAAGCCATGATTAGACGCCGGATTTGATGGCGTCTTTTTGTGTTCTACAGGAGAAGAATTGGGATGGACACAATGATGAGATGTTTGTCACAAAGATTATTATAATTCCTCCATATAACAGTGATAGAAAGGGTGAGACTAGTTGTTTAAAAAACTTAGACAATTTAGGAATGTTTCAGTGTGCTATTCGCTTCTAATTTAATAAATAATTAGAAGCGAGGACATAAACTATGAAAAAGCAAAAAATTTTTACTACATCATTTCTTTTTTTATTTATAAGTAATTTTTTAATCTTTATAGGCTTTGAAATGTTATTACCAATTTTACCAGCCTATTTATTAAGCATAAATGCCTCTTCTATTCAAGTAGGCTTGGTAACAACCATATTTACGATTGGCGCAATTTTAATAAGACCTTTCGTAGGTTACTATCTGATTGATAATAAGGGAAAACATCTTGCGATTGGTGCATGTTTGACTTTATTGATCATTACTATGCTGTATCCTTTTCTTAACATTATTTGGCTTTTCCTATTGTTACGATTTTTCCATGGAGCAGCATGGGGAGTATCGACGACAGCCAATAGTACAATGGTTGTCGATTTAATTCCTAAAGCTAGATTAGGAGAAGGAATGGGGTATTTCTCTATTTCAACAACAGTTGGCGCAATTATTGCACCAAGTATAGGTATCCTTATCTATAATGCCTTTTCCTTTCAAATCTTAATTTATTCATCTGTAATACTCAGCCTATTAGCAATAGTAGCGCTTCAATTTGTCTACTCATCTACACCTGCTAAATATGAGAAGCAACCGTTTCGATTTGTAGAAGCGATTTTTGAAAAAGAAGTAAGGTTCCAAGCATTATTGACCGTTATTACGACACTTGGCTTTGGAGCGATTATAACCTTCTTAGTTCTTTTTGGGGAACAAAAGGGAATAAAACATATTTTCTTATTCTTTCTTATCAATGCGATTGTTTCCACTTTAATACGACCATTTACAGGAAAATGGTTTGATAGAAATGGACCATGGTCTATTATCATTGTGTCAGCAACATTAGGATTTTTCTCACTTGTCATGTTATCCTATACTACAAATAATTTTTCTCTAATAATTGCAGCAATTTTATTCGGGGCAGGTTATGGAACAATTATGCCATGCTTACAAACATGGACTGTTCAAAAAGTAGATGAAGCAAAAAGTGGGGCAGCCAATGCAACTTTTCTTTCTAGTTTTGATGTTGGTGTTGGCATTAGCGCATTTGTATTAGGGATTTTAGCAGAATGGATTAGCTTAGAGATGATCTTCCGTCTTGTGAGCATAAGCTTTATAATAGTTGGAATTCTAGTTTACGCAGATTCTATAAATAAGAAGAAAAGCAACTAATCCTATCAAAAGGACCAGGCACTCTACTTAGTTAGAGGCCTGGTCCTTTAAATAATTTATACAAGCAAGTGCTTCAAGTGTTAGCTTTTAACGTTAATTTTGTTGAGTTTCTTTATATCCTGTGCACGATCCCATTCAAAGGTGATTAATGTTTGACTATCTAAATCCTCATCCATTAAGGAAACAGAAGAAATTCTACTATTATCATAGAGTTTAAAGTAATAGTTTTTACTTTGTGAGCACATTGCTGACGTATAAATTGTATAATCCGTATTTCCATCCTTTGTAAGCACAACACCCTTTGGAATATTAACAGAAGAAAGGATATGGAATAGGTTTGTTACGCCCTCGGTTTCATTTTTAGCTTCTTCCGTATACTTCTTCCAGTAAGCAACACGAAGGAAACGAGCTGATGGTGTGAAATCACCTGGAAGTCCCAATGCGCCAGCACCTTGTCCAAATGGTGTAAGCTCTAAATCACCCATCGTAATATCATTTGGTGGGTAAGGGGTAACACCAATATAGGCCCTCAGATTCGTCTGATGCCATTCATAGCCAGGGCTATTCGTCATTACACCAATTGTCTTACGGTGAACGGTAATTCCTGTTTTATCTGGCTCAATCACAATTGTTTCACCAGAAGCATCAGTGAAAGTAAAGTGTAGAGGAGGAGCGAATCCAAGAATGGCATTGGCTTCATTAAGAAGAGTAAATGCCTCTAATCTCGTCAGCACATCATCAATGGTTACACAGTTACCTAAAATTTGTGATACCACGTAAACCGGATTTATGCCTCTTTTACCTTCTTCGAGCTCCTCTGCATAAGTCGCAAATGTTGCATAGTATAGCATTGCTCCCATTAAGCCCTTTTCATTAACACCATCGTATAATACAGGGGATGAAATATCGGTGCTGCCCATCCCAATGAATGCATATTGATTATTTATAACTACATCTTCCTTTTCAAGCAATCGTATTCCATAATTACGTGGCACAATGATAACTTTACTATCTGGTTCCATTGTGAAATCCATTGTTCGAGCAAATAGATTTTTGTTATCTGTTGTGTGAATTGCTAAACTACTACAACCTAACATGAAAACCACTCCTTTGAAATTATCCTTCAAGGCTTTCGATGTAAAAAACCTTTTATAGGAATTTTTGTAGGTTTTACCCTATTAATAGAGTAGCATACTTTATTGGTAATTAAAACATAAATGTTAAAAGTTAACAATATTTACAAACCCATAAATGGATAAAATCATAAAAATTGCTAGGAAATAAGAGAGTAGTAGTACAAACACTTCATCAAGGTCTGTACTACCGTTTAATGTTTGTGGGCATTTTAAGTGGTAAGATTCCAGTTTTCTGCGGCCTGGCGAATATCAATAAAGCGACGATATACACCTTTTTCTTTCATTAATGAGCAATGTGTTCCCTGTTGAATAATTTGACCATCCTCTATAACGATTATTTGATTGGCATTCTGTATCGTTGCTAATCGATGGGCAATAATAATGGTTGTTTTTCCTTGAATTAATTCTTCTAATGCAGCTTGAATATGTGTTTCATTCTCTGGATCAAGACTTGCTGTCGCTTCATCTAATATAATAATGGGTGCATTTTTCAAAATAGCACGGGCAATCGAGATACGCTGCTTTTCCCCGCCAGATAAAGAGGAGCCACCATCACTTAGAACCGTATCATAGCCATTTTCCAGTGACATAATAAAGTCATGGCATTGTGCCTTTTTGGCTGCTTCTATAACCTCATCCTTTGAAGCATTTGGATTCCCAAAAAGAATATTATTATAAATCGTTTCGTTAAATAAATAGACTTTTTGAAATACCATACTAATCGATGATAATAAATTGTTTAACTGCATTGAGCGAATATTAGTACCGCCAATACAGATAGCTCCAGTGTCAACATCATAGAATCGGGCAATCAAATTGCAAAGAGTGGTTTTTCCAGAACCAGATGGTCCAACAATTGCTGTGGTTGTGCCTTCCTCGACTGTGAAGGATACATCCTGAATGATAGGTCTTTCATCGTACGCAAAGGAAACCTGATTGAATTGGATCGCATATTGCGTAAGCATGGTATCTTGACCCTCTTCGTCAATAAATGTTGTATTTTCAATGGCTTCAAGTTTATCGAGCGTATGATTAATCGTTTCCAACACATGTGTTGCATCGCTAATGGGCTCAATACTATCAAACATAACAAATGAGAATAACGTAATAAGGAACATATCAGCAAGTGTCATTTCGCCATTCATCACTAAATAACAGGCAACAAATACAAGTAATATAGAGGCAAACTTTAAGGCTAGTCGATGTCCAACATTGAAAACACCGAATCCTTTCTGAATAGTTATATTAATTTGCTTACTATTACGAAAGGCATCCTGAATATTTCGTGAAGCAATACCTTCCTGATTAAAATTCTTGATAACAGACATACCACGTAAGTATTCTAAAGTCGCACTAACAAGCTGATGCTGACTTTGCTGATGGAGGTTAGCATTTTTTCGACTATGTCTTTGTAATAGTCGCAGGAAGATAGATGACACAATAATACCGCCAATTGCTACGAGAGCCATAATTGGCTGATAGAATGATAAAAATAGAATCATTGTAAATGTTAGAATATAACCATTTACAACGACATCAATCATTTTTATTCCCATCATTTCAAAGAAGGACAAATCTGTTGTAACGGTACTATTAATATCACCTATCCGATGTTGCTGAAAAAATCCAAGTGAGACTCTTTTCAAGGTATGTCCCATTTTAATCCGATGATCTGCTGTTATTTCATAGCCGATGCTCTCCTGATAACGTGCCTTTAAATAGGCAAAGATAAAACGACCGACAATGGCTAGTACTAAAAATACTAACAGCAACCAGATTGCATCTATTTCTAAAGCGTTTTTTCCATAATAGTCATCAAGCATCATTTGCAAGCCATGAGCTGTGATGACAATCGGCAGGGCAATACAAATAGATTGCAAAAACGACAGCATAAATCCAAGGTATAAACGTTTTTTATATGGACCAATCCACTGGATAATTCTCGTCATTATTTTAATCATTTAATGATACCTCCTGAGATGGATTCTTATCAGAGAGGAGTCCATGTTCCTTTGAACCAATATGAGCCATCCATAATGTTTGATAAAGCTCATTCGTTGCGAGTAATTCATTATGAGTTCCGATTTTATGGATACTGCCATCCTTTAACACTACAATTTGATTGGCATGTTTAATTGTGGACAATCTATGAGCAATGACAATGAGCGTTTTATCCTTCGCTAGCTCGTTAAAAGCTTTTTGAATTTCTGCTTCATTTTCTGGATCAGTAAAGGCTGTTGCTTCATCCAGTATTATGATAGGAGCATCTTTTAAGATAGCACGTGCTATGGCGATTCGTTGCTTCTCACCACCAGATAGCTTGTTGCCTGCTTCACCAGAATCAGTGTCATAGCCGTTCTCTAGTCGAGCAATAAACGTATCACATCTTGCTAAACGTGCGGCACGATAGACTTCTTCATCACTTGCCTGTGGATTTCCCATTCGAATGTTTTCAAAAAGACTAGTTTTAAATAAAAAGTTATCTTGTGCTACATAGCTAATCTGTTTTGCCAACTCATTAGGATGAATATCTTGAATCTTGGTATGTCCAATCGTAATGGAACCTTCAGTAACATCCCAAAAACGTGCTAATAGCTTGGCAATTGTTGATTTTCCACTTCCTGACGGGCCCACAAGAGCTGTATAGCTTTTTTCAGGGATGGTTAAAGAAAGATGGTGAAGCACATTTTGCTCATCATTGTAGCTAAACGAAATATCATTCAAGGTAATATCATAATGCTCCAACACTGTTGCTTCTTCTTTTATAGGAAGTGATTCTAAATGTAAGTATGCTTTTGTATCATCAATGGCATATTCAATAGCCTTGAAATCATTGATAAAAACAGTAAATTTCATAAGTGGATAAATAAGCCCCATGGATAAAATAAGGCAAATAATTAATTGTGCAGGATTAATAGCACCTTGGTAATATAACCATAAACCGATGGGAAGAGTACCGACAAGGGTAGATGGTAAAATAGCATTGCCTAATGTCATCCATGGCCATGTGCTACGAAACCATTGCATTGTATAATTTTTAAAATCTGTAATAGCATTCGTAAATTTTTCATAGGAAGCATTTGTTTGATTAAAGGTTTTTATGACCTCGATGCCCTCCACATATTCTACAATGACACTATTTACATGATTGCTTGCATCCATATAGTGCTGATACTGGGTGTTGAAATTTCTCATCATAAAGGCATAGACAATAAGTGCAACTGGAACTGTAATAAGAGAGGCAAGGGCAAGCCGATAGTCAATTGTCAGCATATAGATAAAAACACCTATAGGCAGTAAGAGGTTCGAGATGCCTTCAGGAATAATATGTGCTAATGGCAATTCTAAAGTTTCCACGCGATCAATGATAACATTTTTAATCCTACCAACTGGTTGATTTAAAATATGACCAAGAGGTGCCCTTATTAATCGTTCAGCAATTTGCAGGCGAATTTCCTCCAAAATATGATAAGCAGCGCGGTGAGAGAAATAACTAGAAATTGCATGAAACACTGTTAAAGCAATGTACCCAGCAGCCGCTATAGCAATCCAAAAAAGAAGGCGCTGCATTGTTTGTGTTCCTTCAATTAAAAGTATTAGTATTTGATAAACAGCCACATATGGAACTAGTCCACCTATAACACTCATAATGGCTAAGAGGATGGATAAAGAAAGTGATACTTTAGAGCTCCCTGTAAATTGGAGGATAGACTTTATCCAATGTTCTTTTTTTTCAACCTGTTCCACCATTTCACACCCTTTGCTTGTTAAATAATGTGATGTCCTTAATCATGCCCTGAGATAATTCAATCGTTCCGTCGCAGCAAAGAGCAATCATCTCAGGATCATGTGTGATAATGAACACAAGCTTATTCTGGTTACGCAAAATATTCATGCAATTTGCAAATTGCTTCATATGATGATAATCAAGTCCACTTGTTGGTTCATCCATAATAATCAGTTGTTTATCTGCGGCAATTGCAGAAAGAATGGCTACACGCTGTTTTTCCCCACCTGATAATGCCAATGGATGAGCGTCTTTTAGTTCGGAGGCATCCAGTAAAGCCAGTAAATCTAATGCTAGCTCTTCATTTGGCTCAGGCATAGAAAGTAGGATTTCTGCCAGCACACTTTCCGTAAAAAGCTGGTGATGTACATCCTGCATAACGATACTACTAGCTTGAAGGCATTGCTTTTTTCTAAATTTCACATTATTGATGTGAAAGGTAGGGGAGGCTTTTCGGTTGAGTCCAGTCAGAGATTTAGCGAATGTGGATTTGCCAGCACCATTGTGCCCAGTAATAGCCATGATTGCAGGGAATGGAAGGTCAAATCCTTCAATTTTTAGCTGAAAATCATGATTGAGATAAGAGATTTTTTCCAATTTAAAACGTGCACCTTGATCCAACAAACGATCATGCTGAGGCATCAATTCCTCAAGATGAATCGCTCGAAGCCCTAATTGATAAAGTGCTTCATTTGACATGGTGAGCATCTCTTTTTGGGCAAAAATATGCTGGATTTGCCCGTCCTCTAAAAAAACAAATCGATCTGCGAGATTTTGTAAGTAATGAAGTCGATGTTCAGATATAATAATTGTCTTCCCCTGACTTTTCCAAAAAGCAATCATTTCCCCAAGCTGGGCTGTTGCATCTTGATCTAAATTTGCGGATGGCTCATCCAGAATAATGATGGGAGGATCGTGTATGGCAACAGATGCACAGGCTATTCGTTGTTTTTCTCCACCTGAAAGATGGAATAAATTTCTTTGTAAAAGTGTCTGTAGTTCGAGCTGTTCTACCATCAGAGCTTTTCTATTTAATATTTCCTCAGAGGGCAAGCCGAAGTTTTCTACAGTAAAAACTAGCTCGCTATCTGTATCAATATTGTAAAATTGGGTCTTAGGATTTTGAAAAACTGAGCCTGTAAGCTTTGATATTTCGTGAATTTCCATTGCTTCAATATCCTGATTGTCTAGTCGAATAGTCCCTTGTAATTTGCCGCTAATATAATAAGGGATAAGGCCATTTAATAATCGAGTAATCGTTGTTTTTCCACAGCCCGATTTTCCACAGAGCACAATGACCTCGCCAGCTGAAATCTCTAAATCAATAGCATTTAGCGCTTTTTTTGATTGATATTGAAATGAAACATTTTTAAGCTGAATCATAAAAACACCTCCCAAATAAAAATAAGCCAAACCACAATACAAGTGGTGATTAATAGAAAATCCCGGGTGAAAAACTGAAGCTGACAGACATTTGTTCTAGTATTAGGAGCAGATAAACCGCGAGTTAAGGATGCCATTGTTAGTTCATTGCCAATTTTTGAGGCAGATACCATAAGTGGAATAAGGCGATATTCCATTGCTTTTATAGGATGCAGCAGCATTGAAAATCCTGTTAAGCCTCGGAATGCCATAGCCTGCTGTATATAAATATACTCATAGCTTAGTGTTGGGAAAAAACGGAACATAACTGAAAATGAAATAATGAATCCCCTTGGCATATGTAGTCTTTCCAAAGCTGCCACAAGTTCACTGATAGATGTTGTAGATATAAGAAAATAGCCCATCATTATACCAGGAAGTAGTCTTAGAGAAATGGAGATAATCCCTAATGACAGAAAGAACAATAAACCATGTAGATAAGGGGCTATCGTATACTGAAAAGTTGTCACGGACAATAGCAAAATCAAATAATAGGAGGCTATTTTGTATTTTTGATACAGCAATAGCAAAATAGCTGGAATTCCCCATAGAATTGGTAATATGTACAGAAACCAGCCACTTTGTGGAGCACTTACAGTAATGATATTAATAGTTACTGTCAACAGTAGCTTAGTACGTGGATCTATTTGTATCCGTTGTTTCATTAAACAATCCCCGATTTCTTGAAGTGCTTTGTTAATAATTTAGTACCAATCAAGCCTCCTATTAGACTTGCAACAAATGTCATGACAATAAATAGAAATAGTGTCCAATCAGGAATATAGCTGTTTAATTTATTGGCGTATTCAGCACCATATTGAACGGTAATATTAGAAAAATAAGCAGTTCGATGAAGGTAAATAGGGAGATACAGACCAATTGTCCATAAACTAAATACAGCAAAGGATAATGACATGGAAAATGTACTTGATTTTAGCTTTATAAAAAGTATGTCAGCAATGAAGCCGCAAATTAGGCCTGTTAGAAGGGGATAAAAGCCGTTACCGCCCATTAACATCATGATTAATCCACAAATAATGCCACTCATCGTAATCATGCCAAATTTCTCAGTTTTTGCTAAAAATAAAATAAAAGGAACACCTCCAAAAATACCAATTAGAACAGGTAAGATAGCATTGAAAATAGGAATATATCCTAATAACGAGATGGTAAATAATAAGGCAAAATAGATGCTTGTATAAATGCCTACTGTCATAAAGTCTTCTGTGCGTAATGCGAGATTTTTTATCATGTAAATAGCTCCTTTGAAATGAAGAAATAATCTTTAGCAGGTTATTTCCTTTTTTTTTGGAATATTTAGGGTTATACTCATGTCGAGTATATTTGAAAATGAGAATCATTGTCAATTATTATTTTATGTAAAATATTTTTCAAAAATAACCATTAAAGACTATTGTATTTATTTTTACAATATTTTAGAATCTAAGTTAGTGAGCGATAATGATAATCATTATCAATTAAATGAGGTTAGCTCACAGCTTTCGTTTCATGAATTTAAAATTACTTAAAAGGTGTTGAATTTATTTGTTAAAAATTAGTCATATTCTGTGCAGGGTGCATGATATTAAAAAGGCAGTTCATGATTATGAAAAAGCCGGATTTCAGGTCGAATGGGGAAGAAACCCTAAAAACTCGCTAAATGCATTTATCTGGTTTGATCAGGGACCATTTATTGAACTGTTTGAAATGAAGCGGTTTATGTCTCCGATACAATTTCCATTAGGGATTCTCTATGGTAGATCAATGAGAGAGCGTTGGGTGAAATGGATGATTCAGCGTGAAGGGCTTATAGATTTTGCTATAGAAGGCTATGAAGAGAATATTGCAAAGCAAGAGAATTTAAATTTAGTGAGAAATGAAATCAATAATTTAGGTATTAGCACATCAAAAGTGTTAAATGGACGACGAAAGAAACCGACAGGAGAAATTGTTACCTATGGCTTCTTTTCGCTGTCCCCCTGTGATTTACCTTTTGTCGTTTCAGCCTATAATACACCCCAGAGGCCAAAGCAGATTAAGCATACAAATGGCTCTCAATATATTCATTCTATGACGATTAGCTGTCCATCTGAAACGGTAGAAAAATTAAATACCTTGCTTGTTGATAAGGCAATGCTAACAACTATGGAATCTAAAAAATTCAACATAGATGGTATCACTATTGAAGGACTAACAGACAAACTAGATAGTAAATTACTACATGGAGCAAATCTAATGCATAGAGAATACATATTAAGTGAAAAAGGTGAGGAGTGAAAATCGGATGCATGTACAAAAAGAAATAAAACAATTAAAGGCACAGGGAATTGAGTTATGGACGAATCAGGGAAAGCTTCATTTTAAAGCAGGCAAGGCTCAAATGACCGAAGAAGTAATGGCATTTCTGAAAACGAATAAAGAAGCGTTAATTACTATATTAGAGCAAGAAGCACAAACTAATACATTTCCATTAACCCCTATCCAATCCGCTTATCTACTTGGTAGTATGAGCAGCTTTGAATATGGTGGTGTTTCCAGCCATATTTACATGGAGCTTGAATATGATCATCTAGATTGTGAGAAGGTTAAACAAGTATGGACGACGTTAATAGAGCGGCATGAAATGCTACGAACAACCATTCATCCAAATGGTTATCAAAGTGTGATGGATGACATACCTAACATTGATATTGCCGTTGAAGATTTAATGAAGAATGGTGTCGAGGATAAGGAGCGACTACAAGAAATAAGGCAACAATTAGGACATAAAACCTACACACCAGAAAGCTGGCCGCTTTTTGATATTGCATTAAGTCAACGATTGCATGGCACGACTATGCATATTTCCTTTGATTTTATAATCGTGGATTGGGCTAGTATTTGGATTCTATTAAAAGAATTTGAAGAGCTTTATTATCATGAGGATGTTACATTACCAGCTAATAATTTCACCTTTAAAGAGTATGTAAAGATAGAGGAGGAGATGAGGTATCAAAAGAACTATCAAGAGGATAAAGACTACTGGCATAACCGAATTCAAACGCTTCCACCTTCACCGACATTACCTAAATTGTCATTAGTACAGGATGAAAAATCCTTTGAACGCTATTTCATTCAATTAGATAAAGCCGTTTGGGATAAATTTAAATCTTCCATTTCTAATAAAGGTAAAACGGCTACTAGTGTTTTGCTCACCTTATATAGCCAATGTCTGGCGAAATGGAGCATAAACAAGCATTTTACCATTAATTTAATTCTTTTAAATAGATTACCTGTCCATCCAAATGTTCACCGTATTGTTGGTGATTTCACATCTATTAATTTAACAGAGGTTGATTGTAGAAGAGCTGAGAAGCCATTTATAGATCAAGTCAGTCAGATTCAACAGCAAATGTTTCGTGATTTAGACCATAGCAGCTTCTCAGGAGTAGAGGTATTGAGAGAGATGTCAAGACAAAAAGGACAAGCGTATGCTTTTATGCCCTTTGTCTTTACGAGTGCCATTAATCTTATCGATTCCAATGGATTAATCGGAAAAATGAATGAGTATGGTATTAGTCAAACACCACAAGTATTTATTGATTGTCAGGTCATGGATGATGACAATGGCTTGCGTGTAAATTGGGATGTAAGGAAAGGCGTATTTCCAGCCAATGTAATAGCTGATATGTTTTCTACCTTCGAAACAGCCTTAATAAAATTAGTGCATGACGATCAAGCCTGGGAATCAGCAGCTTTGGTAAACTTGCCAAATGAACAAACAAGACAAAGAGCCAGTGTCAATAATACCTATTTAAACCAAGCAAAACGTCTATTACACCAAGGATTTTTCGAGCAAGCAATTCAGCAGCCTACAAAAATCGCGGTCATCGAAGGTGAGCAGGAATATTCTTACGCTGAACTAAGAGATATGGTGTTTAAATTAGGAAACCTACTTCAAAAACATCAGCTAAAACCAGGGGATAAGGTGGCCATCATTTCAGAAAAACCCATCTATCAAGTGACAAGTGTGCTGGCTATTCTATCAATAGGAGCAGTCTATGTGCCAATTGATAAGGCTCAGCCGATTAGTCGAATCAAGAAAATAATCGATCAAAGTCAAGTAAAGGCTATTCTTGTGGATAAACCTCAGCCAATCTATGAAAGCTTAGAGGTACAATGCATTGCAGCTAATCTGCTGGAACAAAACGACACTATTTCCTATGACATTTATAAAGAAAATCCCGATGAATTAGCCTATATTATTTTTACATCTGGCTCAACCGGGGAACCCAAGGGTGTCGCTATGTCCCATGCTGCAGCCATGAATACGATTATAGATATTAACAGACGATTTGGTATTACTAGCAATGATCGTGTTCTTGCCCTATCTAAGCTTAACTTTGATCTATCCGTGTATGACATCTTTGGTTTGCTCACTGCTGGTGGTACGATTGTCTATCCAGAACAAGGTCATTTGTATGATGCAAACTATTGGTTATCGTGTCTGCAAACTAAAAAGATAACATTATGGAATACGGTGCCAGCACTAATGAAAATGCTACTAGCTGCTGATGAAACGGAGCAATTCACAATAGATTCCATGAAAAAGATCCTATTATCAGGAGATTGGGTACCACCAAAAATGGTTAAACAATGTGCAACTATGTTTCCGGAAAGCAGCATTCTTGCGCTAGGTGGTGCTACAGAAGCGGGTATTTGGTCTAATTATCATATTTGCAGTGAAGAAGACTTTGAACGAGAGTCTATACCTTACGGCTACCCGTTAGCAAACCAACGCTTTTATATTTTAGATGAACATAATGAGGATTGCCCGATTTGGGTTCGTGGAGAGCTGTATATTGCTGGAGATAGTCTTGCGCAGGGCTACTATCAGAATGCTGAAATGACAAATGAACAATTTATTACAAATATTAAACAGCAGCGACTTTATAGAACAGGTGACTATGGAAGATATATGGACAATGGAGAAATCGAATTTATCGGACGTCTTGATAATCAAGTGAAGCTACGTGGAAATCTTATTAACCTAGGAGAAATTGAATCATTATTAAATAGACATGAGCAAGTAGACACTTCTTGTGTAGTCGTAATAGAAAATAAGTATTTATATGCCGCTGTTCAATTGAAAGAATATGCTAAGAGTGATGTGCATTGTAATGATTTCATTAATTATCTTGAAAATCTATTACCGTCCTATATGGTTCCAGCCAAATTATTTATTTTATCGAAGCTTACACTCAATGCAAATGATAAATTGGATCGCCAATTGATTAAGGAACAGGTGCAGCAGTTAGTACAGGAAGGTCAGGCTGAAGAGAACCTACAACAGGAAGTAGGAATGACTCAATTAGAGGGAGCACTACAGCATTTTGCACAAGATGTTCTTCAGATAGAACATATTCAGGTAGATAAAAATTTATATGACTATGGAGCAGATTCCTTATCCTTATCACAATTAGCAGGGAAGATAAAAAAGTCAATTGAGAATGAAAATCAATATCATAAAATTACTTTCGACTTTATTCTTCGTCAATTGTTAAATGAGCCAGTTATTAAATTACTTGCACAAAAAATAATGCAACAAACAGTGACAGAGACGCAGAAAAATCAACAACTAAATGAACGAAATCATCCCCAAGCAATAGGTTTATTAAAGGAGGAATCCTCTTCTTATGGTGAACCATACCGCATTGTTGTACATGCAGGATTAGGCACAATGAATGCCTTTAAATATTTAAACAAGCATTTAATACAACAAAATCTAGGGACAGTTATTAGTATTTCTATTCAAGATATAGATCGATATTTAGCCTTAGATAGTACCAGGTTAATTGATTATTTAGCAGATGACTATGTACAACAAATTATGGCGAAACAAGTGAATCAAATCCAATTAATCGGCTATTGCATGGGTGGATTGATTGCTCTTGAAATGGCTAGAAGGCTGATGGAAAGAGGTGTGGAAATAATTGATTTTACGTTAATTGATAGTGCGCCGGTTTTATATGATATCGAGGACTCCATTGCTCTAGAATTAATCTTTATTACCAATTTTTATATTACTGTCGAGGATGTTTACAAAGGAGCATCCAATCAACAACTAATGGAAGCCATCATGCATATTTTCTATCAACATAATAAGAGTTTAAGCGCATTGAGTCTTGAGGAGCTAAAGCATGTAGAAGAATTTAAAGAGATGTACTGCTTTATCAAGAATTTATCACAACGAAGCAGAAAACAACGCTTTCAGGATTATCGAGCTGCCATTGAGCAAAAAACTGGTGAAATCATTCCAGATGAGATGCTAGAGGGGTACTATAACATTTATTTACACAGCTTTAAAGGGTCCAATGTGCGACCAATGGCTTACTTTGGTGATATTCGCTATTTAGTGGCGGAGGAAGATATGGATTTTATTTTTACCAATAGGCAGGATACGCTGAAGTTTTGGAAAGATCTGTGCATTGGTCATTTTGAGGAAATAACGATTGCTGGGAATCACATTACATGTATTGAAGATGACAACAATGCACATCGAGTGGCTGACATTCTGCTAGCACCAATTCAAGTGGGGAGTATTAGTCAATATGAATAAAAAATACGTAGGTATTATTGGTGCAACAGGTCAGGTAGGCGTGGGGGCTGTTGAAACTCTATTAAACAATTTTTCGGCTCCATTATTACTAGGAGGTCGGAAGAAAGCAAAGCTTATTGAACAATTTGGAGCAGAGTCCGAGACCATGAAATACCAAACAGTCGATGTATTTAATGAAGCTAGCATTCGAGCCTTTTGTGAGCATTGCTACTTGGTTATAAATACGGCTGGTCCCTCTTCCATTACACTTGCACGAGTTGCCGAAGCTTGTCTAGTAACAAATACAAACTATATGGATGTTTCTGGTGATAAAGCAATGAAATTGGCAATAGAGGATGCTCTCGCAAAACACAATAATCCTATAACATGTGCCATATCCGCTGGCGTCTATCCTGGCTTGACGGAAATGTTTATAGCATTTTTATTACGCCAAAAAAGGGTGGAGCGTATTAGCTGTTATTTTGCTGGTAAAGGCAGCTTTTCTGAAACAGGTGCCTATGATATTATCTCCAGCCTGGAAAAAGATGAGGGCTATGGAATGTCCTATTACAGTAATGGTGACATAAAGAAATTAACTTCAGGAATAGGAAGCCAAATGCTTTTACCTGCTCCATTTCATCAAGTATACACGCTCCCCCTAATGAGCGAGGAATTTATAGCCTGTGTAAAAGAATATAGGGCTACCAATGCCTATTTTTATAATACCTTTGCTTCATCTAAAATACTGAGTGATTTTATTATGATAAAGGCTATGCAGCCATATAAAACTGAGGAGGAAAAGCGCACTTCTGCTAAACATTTAATGGCAACCTACCATATTCAAGATAAACAAGAGGGCTTTATTATTTATGTTGAAACAGAAGCAAATGGTAAAACACAAACAAGCTACTTACAAAGTAATACGAATTGGAACTATGGCTCTGGTGTCGTAGCTGCTTGTGTGGCGATGCAAATGCAAGAAATGAATGGTACAAATCAAAAAGGGTGTTACTTTGCGCAATCCATAGTTGATGTGGAAGAGTTGATGCATCAACTCGTAAAAACGAAATTTATTTCAATTATAGAGGAGAAGTAGTGTGGATATAGAAAAAATGAAAATCATTAATACGATACAGGGCTATTCCCATTCGTATATTGTATACAGTGCCGTTGAGCTAGGCATTTTTAATGCATTGTTTTCAAAAAGCATGACAAATCAGCAATTGGCCACAGAGCTTCATCTTTCACCTTTATTATTAGAGCGATTTATGAAGGTTCTTGTAACAATGGATTTCGTCTACCAAGAAAATGGTCAATACTCACTAACATCATTAGGTGAAAAATTATCAAATGATAGTGAAGAGTCAATGGCTGCAATGGTTTTATTTAATGGACGAATTTGCATGAAAGCGTGGGGTTATTTTTATGAAGGATTAAAGAATAATATTTCGCCCATTGAATTGATGGAGGGAGAGGCATTTTTTGAGACCAATGAAATAAGTCAAAATCGCTTAGGTACATTTAATGAAATGATGCGTCAATCAAGTTCACAGTTAAATTTAGAGCTATTATTTCAGACAAGAAAAGTGACTGATATTAAGAGAATTGTTGATATAGGAGGTGGTGCTGGTGATGTAATGACACAACTTTTACAAGGATTTCCATTAGCTGAGGGAATCATCCTTGATAAAGACTATATAAAAGTAGAAGCAGAGGAAACAATTCGTACATCCTGCTTACAGAAGAGATGTCAATTCATCGAAGGGGATTTCTTTTTACCGTTAGAGCATAAGGCGGATATGTATATCTTATCAAGAATTCTCCATGATTGGGATGATCGCCAAGCTACAGTAATACTCAGCAATATAGCAGCGATAATGGCTGAAGATAATGTATTGTTGATTATTGAAAAATTACTTCCTGAAAAGGTGTCAAGACAAGCCCTTCCAGCTTTTTTAGGGGATATGCATATTTGGACATTGTGTAATGGCCAGGAAAGAACTGAAAGTGAGTTTGAGCGACTGCTCCGACAGGTCAACTTATATATTGCTAGGAAACATTTTACGGATTCAGATATTGTCATACTGGAGGTTAAAAAGGATGAGCAGCCTACAAACAGAGGAAAAGATTACGAAATTTTTGGAGCATTATGAGAGACAAGGTTATTTGGAGCCATTGTCGCTTGCAGATGCCTTAAAAAACTGGGCAACTATTTACAAGAATAAGGTTGCACTTGTTGATCAAATAGGATCATTAACATATGAGGAGCTGTATCGATCAGCCAATTTTTTAGGACAGGGATTATTAGCACAGGGCATTAAGAGAGGTGACAATGTACTTCTTCAACTACCAAATAATATCTACTTTGTAAAGGCTTGTTTTGCGTTATTTATAATAGGTGCAAGGCCTATATTATTATTGCCCACACATCGAGAAAAAGATATAACAAGTGTTGCTAACCTAACAGAGCCTGTAGCAATAATTATACCATCGACATTCCATGGCTATGACTATCAATCTATGGCTGAAAAGGTAGCGAGGAATCAGCAAAGTATTTCCTGCATCATTACAGATGAACCAAACAATACATTTACTTCACTGCGAGATTTAGAATACCAGTTCCAAACACAGAAAGATGACTTAATGGAGCATCAATCCTCTTATCAAGATATTGCATTATTTTTACTATCAGGTGGGACTACAGGGACGCCAAAGGTTATTCCCAAACTGCATACTGCTTACTTATGTAATGCAAAAGCAGCAGCAGAGCGATGTCAGGTGACAGAAGATAGTACTTATCTTGCTGTGCTATCCATCGCACATGACTATCCTCTTTGTTCACCAGGTGTTCTAGGTACTTTAAGTAAGGGAGGTAAGGTTGTATTAAGTTCAACGAGTACATTTGATGAAGCACTAGAATGGATTGAAAAAGAGCGTGTTACCTATACATCTATCGTCCCTGTTATAGCAAATTTATGGGTAGAGTCTCTAACTTTAGAAGAACATGCAGATATATCTTCCATTGACTATATTTTATTAGGAGCAGCCAAGCTAGAGAAGCAATTGGCTCTTCAATTGATGACACAATTTCAGTGTCAGCTAATTCAGGGCTATGGTCTTGGAGAGGGTATTACTTGCTTCACTTCACCTAATGATGATATTGACACGATTATTTCATGCCAAGGTACACCGATTTCTAAAGGTGATGATTTTAAAATTGTTGATGAGAACGGCGATGAGGTTGCACAGGGAGAAGCAGGGGAGCTGATTCAAAAAGGTCCATACACCTTCCTAGGTTACTATAAATCACCAGAAATGAATCAGCTAAGCTTTACGACGGATGGCTTTTTTAAAACAGGAGATAAGGCACGCATAACGGAGAAAGGTAATATTCAAATACTTGGAAGAGTAAAGGAGCAGATTAATCGAGCTGGAGAAAACGTAACTCCAAGTGAAATTGAAAGCTATCTTCTTGAGCATGCTGAAATTGTGGACGCTTCCGTTGTAGGGATTGCTGATCAGGAATTAGGGGAACGAATCTGTGCATTTGTTGTAAAAAAAGATAGAGAGCTTTCTTTAACAGAGCTTTGTCAATTTATGATAGTGAACGGTGTAGCAAATACTAAACTTCCTGATCAATTAGTGTATGTAGAGTCTATTCCCTATATTAATGTAGGGAAATCCGACAAGAAAAAATTAGTTGCACAATATCTAGTTTAGGAGGAACTTCAATGGCTAAGACAGAGGTTTTATTAAAATGGCAAACATTTAGAGATGAAGTATGCAATATGTTGAATCCTGGTGGGGAAATAGCGGACGATGCAAACCTACTACACATGGGCCTTTCCTCTATTGAAATGATGAAGCTCATAAATGTAAGTAAAAAGCTAGGCTATCGATTAACTTTTGAACAATTGGTAAAAAACCCTTATTTAAAGGACTGGGAACAATTAATGTTAGAGGAGGCTATTTCTGAGGAACAAATATCTCATAAGCATGACAATTATTATGTGGATATGTATGAGCCTTTTCCTTTAACAGAAGTTCAGTATGCCTATTGGGTGGGAAGATATAACGGACAGTACCTAGGAAATGTAGGCTGTCATGGCTATTTAGAAATTAATGTTGAACAGATTGATACAGAAAGATTGGCTGCTTCTTGGAAAAGGCTACAGGAGCATCATCCAATGCTGAGATCCTGTTTTACAGTAGATGGACAACAATTTATTTTAAAACAATCACAGGTGAAGCCCTTAATCGTTCATGATTATCGAATGGCGGATGAGCAGCAAATCAAACATCATTTAGAGGAGATTCGAACGCAAACATCTCATAGGCTACTAAAGATAGATGAAGGTCAAGTAGCAGAATTACAAATCACTTTATTACCAGATAATAAAGGCCGTATGTTTTTCGATATAGATCTATTAGTAGCAGATGTACAAAGCTATCAAATACTATTAAGGGATTTAGCTGCGTTGTACAATCGCAATGTGGAGCCTCAAGCACCCCTTGAATGGAATTTTGCTACATATTTGGTGGAAAAGAATGAAGAAAATCAACTGGAGAGACAAGAGGCAATGGCCTATTGGACAAAAAGGCTAGGGACATTACCAACAAAGCCTCAATTACCCATCTCAAATAAGTCTGAAATAAATGCAACATTTTATCGACGTTCTTATTTTTTACGAGCGGAGTTATGGGAAAAATTAAAATATACTTCAGCAAGATCAGGCGTCACCCCTGCTATGACGCTGCTAACAATTTATAGTCTAATTCTTAATAAATGGAGCGAAAATAATCGTTTTCTTATCAATCTCCCATTATTTAATCGACAATCAACAACTAAGCATACGATTGAAGAAGTGGTTGCAGATTTTACAACAATCCTTTTAGTAGAGGTTGATTTACAGGAGCAACGAACATTTTTACAGGATGTGCAAACCATTCAAAACCAATTTCATACAGATATGAAATATACAGCCTACTCTGGTGTGGATGTACAAAGAGACTATGTTCGATTGCATAGCAGTGAACAACAAATTGCCCCTGTTGTTTTCTCATGTAATATCGGTTCACCTTTATTGAATGAAGAGTTTAAATCAGTATTTGGCGATATCCATTATATGATTTCCCAGACGCCACAGGTTTGGCTGGATTTCCAAGTGTTTGAGCAGGATGGCGGCTTGCTTTTAATTTGGGATAGTATTGATGATGTATTTAAGCCACAGGTCCTTGATGAGATGTTTACAAGCTTCAAGCAAACAGTGGATAGTGTCGCTAATAGGAATGATTGGTCGATGCCACTTCATATTCCAATAACAGAGCAATTAGCGATTAGAAAAAATGTTCAGTCAGAAATGACCGTAGAGCCGACTTGCCTACATGCACCATTTTTCACTCAAGCTCAACAAATACCGAATGAGCAAGCATTGATTTTCCCTGCACAACAGACATCAATCACTTATGGTGCTTTACAGGAAAAGGCACAACGCATCGCTCAATATTTGCACCTTAACGGTATCCGAAAGGGTGAGGCAGTTGGACTATTAATGGAACGAGGCATTTCTCAGATTGCTACAATTTTAGGGATTTTAGCCGCAGGAGCGGTGTATGTACCAATTGGTCTCAAGCAGCCGTTGTCTCGAAGAAATAAAATTTATGAAGCAGCGGATATACGATTTGTTGTAACAGATCAACCTCAGCTAGATGATGACAGTGGCGTTTCTTATTTATCTGTTGCAGATGCAGAACAGTGTGAGCGATGCTTTGAAATCATCTATGATGCAGCCTCTCCTGCTTACATTATTTTTACCTCAGGCTCAACGGGTGTGCCTAAAGGTGTAGAGATGACACATGAAGCCGCATGGAATACCATTTATGCCGTCAATCAGCTTAATCAAATCAATATTGAAGATTGTGTATTAGCTGTATCTGCCACAGAATTTGATTTATCAGTTTATGATATGTTTGGCTTGTTGGCTGTTGGTGGCAAACTGCTATTACTGAGTGAAGAGGAAGTGCGACGTGCAGATAAATGGGTACACTATATTGAAGAATTTGGTGTTACATTATGGAATTCTGTACCTATATTATTTGAGATGTTATGTGCAGAGCTAGAGCACGAGGAGAAAAGCCTTCCAACAATTAGACATATTTATTTATCTGGAGATTGGATTAAACCAGATTTAGTACAGCAGATGCAACTAAAAACGCCTCATGGTACTTTAATAGCCATGGGTGGAGCTACTGAAGGTGGGATATGGTCTAATTATTTTAAAGTAACCAATGATATTGTTCATAAATATCCAAGTATTCCATATGGATTCCCATTACCAAATCAGCAGTATCGTGTCGTTAATAAAAGAGGTGAGGATTGTCCAAACCAAGTTGCAGGTGAACTATGGATTGGCGGTAATAGTATTGCTGAGGGGTATAAGGGAAATGTCCAGCAAACAAATAACCAGTTTATCTCTATTGATGGGCAAAAATGGTATCGAACAGGGGATTATGGCAAGTATTTAGATGATGGCGTTTTATTATTTTTAGGTCGAAAAGATGAACAGGTCAAGGTTAACGGACATCGTATTGAGTTAGGTGATATTGAAAGAAGCCTGAAAAATAATTCATGTATTAAAGATGCGGTAGTTCTTGCCACTAAACAAAAAAGTGGAAATCAACTTCATGCTTTTATCACTGCCGAAGGTTTTGGTAATCTTTTTGATATTCAGACGACATCCTCTGACATACCTAAACTTGTTCGAAGCGTGATAGAATCGGTTTCTCAAAATGCAAGCGCTGGAGACTTGGATGATTTAGATGCAATGCAGGAATTTATGCAGGAAATCAATCAATTAACTTGCTATGGGATAACATCGATTCTACAGCAAATGGACTTTCCTATGGACAAAGGACATAGCTATGATGTTAAACAATTAATAGAAGAAAAGCAGATAGAGGCGAGGTATTATGAGCTTATTTTCCAATGGTTTAGTTTGCTACATCAGCTACATGTAGTAGCGACTATAGATCATATCACCTATACAAATAGGATGAATTTATCGGATTATCAGCTACCTCATTTAGTTCATTACCCAAATATTTTAAAATTCGGTACGTCCTTTATAGAGAATGGGCAAGCAATACTAACAGGAAAAATTTCACCAGCTTCGTTATTATTCTCTGAAAATGCATTATCCCCGATGAAGGTGATATGTGAAGAGCCAGGAGCTATAGAAAGTCATCGTCTATTAGCTACCGTTATTAATAGAATTAGCACAGCTAAGAAAAATCCAATACACATTTTAGAGCTTGGAGCAAGAAGTAGCTCGTTTACTGAAGCCATCATTCAGCAATTGGCAGGTGTTGATTATCAATATACAATCACAGATGCTTCTATGTATTTTAAAGGTGAATTCGATCATATTCTTTCAGACCATATAGAATTTGCTGCATTAGATATGGAAATTGACCCTGTTTTACAAGGCTATACATGCCATAAATATGACCTGATAATTGCCAATAATGCGCTACACAGAATGAAAAATTTACTAAAAACGTTGCCCCTTATTGAGCAGCTTTTAAGTGTCGATGGCTTGATGATCACTACTGAAAACACGATGAATAGCAGCCTGCAGCTCATTACAACAGGCTTTGAAGAAAATGGATTTACGCAATATGAAGATGGAAGAAAAGAGGTTTGCCAGCCATTATTAGCGGATACTAAATGGCTAGAAGTTTTTAAGAAAGCTGGTTTTTCAAATGTGAATGTGGTGAATCATCCGCAACTATTTGCGCACCATATTTTTATTGCTCAGTCATCTCCTGTGAAAAAGCAAATTAATCAAAAAAAGCTAGAGGACTATGCTCGAGAGCAATTGCCAGATTATATGATTCCTAGACATATTACGTTACTTCGCAAAATGCCTTTAACGAATAATGGGAAACTAAATCGTAAGCTATTACATGCCAGCGTTGATATTGGGGCTCAGGAGCAGGCAGAACCTACACGTTCAATGACTATTCTGGAGCAAAAAATCGCAAATGTTTGGAAAGAGGTATTAGAGAAATCGCATATTTCACTAGACGATAATTTCTATCAACTTGGTGGAGATTCATTAATTGCCACGCAACTTAATAGTCAATTACAGAAAAAATTAAATTTGCCCACTTCCTTAGAGGCAATTTTCAAATATCCGAAGTTTAGTGATTTTACTCACTATATAGCAGAGCAAGCAATGGCTGAGACAGAGGAAATAATGCCTACACCTTTTGAGAATATTGAAAGTGATACAAGTCATCTTTATGAGCCATTCCCATTAACGGATATTCAGCAATCCTATTGGCTCGGAAGAAATAGTGTATATGACTTAAGCGATGTGTCAGCTCATTGTTATTTTGAGCTTGAATGTGACGAACTGGATATCGGGGCAGTAAATGCAGCTTGGAATCTATTAATTCAGCGTCATGATGTTATGCGTGTGGTTGTACTGAATAATGGATTGTCTCAGCAAATTTTGAGGGATGTACCAGCTTATCAAATTAACATTAATGATTACAGGAATCAGGATTACTTAGCTTTTACTAATGGGGTGCAAGCAACTAGAAATCAAATGTCCCAGCGTAGGTTTGATGTTAGCAAATGGCCATTGTTTGATATTGAGGCAAGCTTAAGTCCAAATCAGACAACACGATTACATGTTAGCTTTGACAATACCGTATTTGATGGCTATAGCATTTTTCTGCTATTTGATGAGTGGTATAAATTATCTTATATACCGACTATAAATTTACCTACCATCAATATTAGCTTTAGAGATTATGCTATAGCATTAGCGGAATTAAAAAATTCTACTCAGTATAAAAATGATAAGAATTATTGGGAAGAACGTGCCCAAAAGCTACCTTCTGCTCCAGAGCTGCCACTAGCCAAGCAGCCAAATGAAATCAAAGAACAAAAATTTACACGCTATCAGGCAGTTTTAAAGAAGGATAAATGGGATGCTATGAAACAAATGGCTCATCAACTTCATTTAACGCCTTCAACGATTATTATGACAGCCTATGCAGAAGTTTTAGGCAGATATAGCCGTCATCAGCATTTTACATTAAATTTAACGCATTTTAACCGTTTACCTTTACATGAGGATGTCAATAAATTAATTGGAGATTTTACTTCTTTAGTATTGATTGAAATAGATCATCCTCACACAAGCAATTTCATTATGCGCTGTCAGGATATGCAAAAACAGTTATTGCAGGATCTTGAACATACGCTTGTGAGTGGTGTGGAAGTTGAGCGAATGCTTCGAAAAGACAGAAGCCATTTTAACGAAATTGTTATGCCAATAGTCTTTACTAGTGGAATTGGCGTGAATAAGGATCATTTAGAGGATATTTCTTATTTAGGGAAAATCATCTATGGAGCATCGCAAACACCTCAAGTTTGGTTGGATCATCAAGTATTCGAGCAAGATGGTGAGCTCATCCTATCCTGGGATGGTGTAGAAGAATTATTCCCTTCAGGTTTATTGGCTGAGATGTTTGATGCTTATCTTCAGCTTTTAGATCAACTAAGTCAGGGAATGAGGTCGTGGCAACAGACCGCCACTCTGATTACTCTACCAGATGCAAAGCAGCGGGAGGTCATTCATCAGGCAGCTATTATCCCAACATCTGAAGAAACACTTATCAGTTTAATAGAAAAACAATGCCTTACATTTGCTGAAAACCCAGCGATTATTGATGCAACGAAGACAGTTAGCTATAAGGAATTAGCCGGTATGTCAAAAAATATTGCTACTTCCATTGGAACAGAGACATCTCAAACTATCATTATATTAATGGAAAAAGGATGGCAGCAAATTGTTGCAGCGCTAGGAATTATGAGAGCGGGGGCAGCATATTTGCCAGTAGATGTGGATACACCTTTGGAACGACTACAGCAGATTATACTGCAAGCACATATCGACACAATTATTACTACCCAGTCTTTATATAGTCGATTCAGTCATTTAGGCTTAAACATTTATACAGTTGAGTCACTAATTGAAACTCAGCCAGAGAAAATGACAACACTTCGCACAGTATCACCTGATGATTTAGCTTATATTATTTTCACATCAGGCTCTACAGGCAAGCCTAAGGGCGTTGAAATTACCCATCGTAGTGTGGTAAATACCATTTTAGATATAAACAAACGTTTCGAAGTAACATCCTTTGATCGTAGTATAGCTTTATCGAATTTTACCTTTGACTTATCCGTATACGATGTATTTGGCTTACTCGCAGTAGGCGGAGCAGTAGTTATACCTGAGGTGCAGAAGCTGAAGGACCCTGAGCATTGGCTAGAGGTATTGCATAAACATCATATTACAATCTGGAACACAGTACCAACCTTTATGGAAATGTTTGTGAATTACCATAAAACAGCTACTACAATTGCAGAGCGGGGTCATTCTTTAAGATGGGTGCTATTAAGTGGTGATTGGATAGCATTAACCCTTCCAGAAAAAATAAAAAGTATTTTCAAAGATTCACAAGTTATCAGTCTAGGAGGAGCCACAGAATGCTCCATTTGGTCCAACTATTTTATGGTAGAAACGATAGAAGATTCGTGGAAGAGCATTCCTTATGGGAAATCACTTTCACATCAGCAATTGTATGTCTTGAATGCCAATTATGAGGATAGCCCTATTTGGGTAAAAGGTGATTTATATATTGGTGGTATTGGTTTATCGACAGGGTATTGTAATGATCAGGAGAGAACGAATGCCCACTATATATATCATCCAATAACAGGAGCTAGGATTTACAAAACGGGAGATCTAGCCAGATATCTTCCTGATGGTAATATTGAATTTTTAGGTCGTGAAGATCAGCAAATTAAAATGAATGGTCATAGAGTAGAATTAGGGGATATTGAAGCCAATTTATGCAAGCTTCCGATTGTACAGCAGGCTGCTGTCATCATGCAGGATAATAAGCTAATAGGCCATTTAAAGCTTCATAAAGACATTCAGCATGATTTAGTTGAAACATTGACAACAGATACAAAGCTTTCTGTCAGTCTTGAGACAATAAAAAATGAATTAGAGCATATGAAGCCGACCCTTCAGATGACTGAGCTTTCCGATTATACAGTAGCAATTGAATGGCTTAGTGTCGGCATGATGTTTTTAGATTTATCTGCACTGAACGTCTTTAAAAAGCGGGGTCAAATATTGAGGAAGGAGGAAATAATAGGAGCTGTTGCGAATACGTATGAATCTTTAATAGGGCATTGGCTAGGTTATCTGATTGAATATGGTTTTATTGAGCGGAACGATTCTAGCTATATCGTTAATTTCAGTAAAGAAGACGCTTTACAGTATATGAATAATAAGTTAAATGATTTTCATCTTGGTGAAACAATGCCGATATTCCAGCAATTAAAGGAGCAGCTATTCACTTCTCAAAAGGTACGTTTGGCCATTCTAAAAGGCGAGCAGCAAGCCAAGATTTATTTAGTAGATTCACAGGGATTCTTAACTCCAGAACAATTAGGCCACTATAATTTATGGAGTCAATATACACAGGATTTAGTGGACAATATGATAAGCATATTATCAAAATCCAATGAAAAGCAAGGACTAAATGTCTTGGAGCTTGGCACAAGAACAGGTCAGGGCAGTCATCAATTTGCACAGCATTTTAGAAGCTCTGGTCAATATACCTATGCTGATGAATCATCTGATTTTTTACATCGTAAAAAGGCAGCGACAACTCACGACCATGTTAAATTTATGCAATATGATGTTAATTTCCCACCTGATAATCAGGATATTGATCTTCATACCTATGATTTAATCATTGCTGAAAATACACTGCATCGAAGCCGTCATTTAAATCATACACTGACATATTTAAAGCGACTCTTAAAGCCAGATGGTCTTATTATATTAACTGAGAATGTAAAGAATAATGCACTATTGCTAATTACAGTGGCATTTTATGAGGAAGGCTATCACCAACTTGCTGATGCTAGGGGAGCAGAGAAATTACCTTTACTTGATTGCGAGACATGGCAACAATTATGGAAAGATGAAGGCTTTAATTATTTATTAGAGTGGCCTCGAGATGACGTTAAATGGTGTGGTGAACATATCATGATGGTTGAGGGACCCTCAACAATTCAAAGGTTAGCCCTTGACCGCTTTAAAGAAGAGGTAGAGCATAATCTTCCTAAATATATGTGTCCAGAAGATTATTTCGTTCATGAATCCTTCCCAATAACAGCAAACGGTAAAATTAACCGCAAGCAGCTGGCACACTATAAATTTTCTTATCAGCCTGAGCTTGTTAAACAGGGGAGGCAAGCAGTAACACCAGAAGAGCAAACTATTGTTCAGGTCTGGAAAGAAATTTTGGAAACAACGTATAGCAGTGTGGTCGATAACTTCTTTGAACATGGTGGTGACTCGCTTAAAGCAATTAGATTTATTAATCGACTTAGTGGACTGGAGTATTCCTTAACGTTGGAAAAATTATTTTTACATCCTACCATTGAGGGAATGGCTGCAAATCTCGTTGCACAGAAGAATGATCAGGATAAGGAAGAAGAACATGTTATAGGTACATTGTAAGATAAGATGTTGCATAGAGAAGAAGGTATTTCTTATTTGAATATTTATTAACTTTAAACAAAATGCACAGTGGTGTCATTTTTGCAGTGGCACCACCGTGTCAACTATTCGATCAATAAAAACTAGATAAATGAAAGAGTGATACAGTAGTGACTCAAAAGTTACGTGTACTTGTATGCGGCACAAGATTTGGCCAATTTTATTTAGAGGCTATCCAGCTTTCACCACTTTTTGAACTAGCAGGGATTCTTGCGCAGGGCAGTCAAAGGTCAAAACAATGTGCCAGTGTATACGAGACAAATTTATATACGGATATTGAGGACATACCTCATGACATTGATATTGCTTGCATTGTTGTTTCTACAAGCGTGATGGGAGGTCCGGGTACAGAACTTGCAATAGCGTTCATGGAAAGGGGCATTCATGTATTATTAGAACAGCCAGTACATTATCAAAATTTAATCGACTGTTACCGCATGGCAAAACAACAGCGTGTAAAGTTTATGGTAGGAGATTTATATGGCAATTTACCCTTTGTCAATAAATTTATAGAAGCTGCTCAAACTATAATGCAGAAAGAAAAGCCTTTATATTTGAATATCGATATGGCAACCCAGGTTTCATTTCCACTAGCTCATATCTTAACAAAATTACTTGGTAATGTTCAGCCCTGGGAAGTAAAGGATGTGATTACTGGCAATATGCCGTTTCAATTGCTTTCCGCCATGCTAAAAGATATTCCTACAACGATACGAGCACAAAATCAAGTAGATGTTGTGGTCTCAGATAGTTATATGCATTTAATGCATCATATTACATTAGGGTTCGATAGTGGTAAATTGACTCTTTTTGATACAAATGGACCCGTAATATGGGCACCAAGAATGCAAATCCCTAATATTTCGCTAGTTCCTAGAGAATTGGAACAGGAAGCCTCCCTCTCACTCACTAGCTCGGTGATAGAGGATTTTGCATCAAAAAATAATGCTACCTATCAAGACATTCTGACAAAGACCTGGCCTTCCGCCATTTTATACGATCTTGAGAGATTAGCAAATTGGATTACCCATGACATGAATTCAATCGAGATGGGAAAAGAAGGGCAACAGATGCTTCAAGCTGCACAGCTATGGAGTGGAATAACGAATGCCTTAGATTATCCAAATGATTGTGAGCGAGTACCTCAATCATTTTTAAATATTGAGGATATAAAACTACAGCTTCGGAAAGAAGAATCTATGGAAGCACGCTATAAGCAGTTAACATTTGATGGTGTTCAACAGGCTGTTACAAATTTTAATGAGGTTTGTTTAAAAACGATTCTACTTGAGCTCCAGAAAAACAATATATTCACTTCGAAGAACAGAATATATCATGCTGATGAAATTACTCATGCTCTCCAAATCGCTGATAGATTTCAATTTATTCTTACAAGATGGTTAAGGGCACTTACTAATCATGGTTATCTTATTTGTCTAAATACAGGCTTTGTATTAAATTATCCAGTGTTGACTTCTGAAGAGGTAGAGAGAGCATGGCAAGAGCTTAAATCAGTATGGTCAGATCAATTGATGCCTGCCAATGTCATAAATTACTTTTATAGACACGCTAAACTTCTAGGAGATTTAATAACGGGTAAGCAATCTGCTGTCCAGCTACTTTTTCAAGAGGGTGAGATGGATGTAGCTAGATCCTTATATAAGGATACAATGATTGCTTATTTTCTGAATAAAGAAGTCGCCAGCATAGTTACCGCACAGATTGCAATAAAGGATAAGGTAAATATCTTAGAAATTGGGGCCGGAACTGGTGCAACTACTACAGTGGTCATTGATAGCATTGTTAAAAATCAGCTACAAAATAACATGAGCTGCTATTTATTTAGTGATATTTCAAATTATTTTATTAATGAAGCAAAAAAATCATTGCAGCATATTCAGTGGCTAGAATTTATGAAAATAGATATAGAAGATAGGGGGGATATATCCTTTGTTGAGAATAATTCTCAGGATATGATTTTAGCTGCTGGTGTGTTAAATAATGTGAAAAATACTAAAGAAATATTATTGATGCTCCAATCACTATTAAAAAAAGATGGTTTAGTTATATTAACAGAAGCAGATGGTGAATCCATACAAATGTTAATTTCACAAGTCTTTATGATGGAGCCTGCGAATGATAAAAGAGTGGAAACATCATCTACTTTTTTAACGACAGCTCAATGGCTAGAAATATTTAATGAGGTCGGATTCAGGTGTATTTCAATACAACCTGATAAGGGACATAAATTATATCCACTAGGACAACGATTATTTGTTTTAGAAAAAATGAAAGGAGGAAGCTGAAATGGATTCGAAAATATGGTTTCCATTCTTACGCGATAATCGTAGTGATGTCAATGTATTTTGTTTTCATCATGCAGGAGGATCAGCCTCAAACTATAAAGAGTGGGTAAGTAAATGCACACAAGTAAATATGTATAGTGTCGAACTACCCGGGAAGGCAACACGAATAAGTGAAGAGCCGATTTTAAACATAGAAGAAGTAAGTGTCAAAATAGCTCAGGCAATTACACATATTTCAGTTAATAAAAAGGTAGTATTATTCGGTCATAGTATGGGCGCCGCAATTGCATTTGAAGTGGCGCACTATCTTGAAACAAATACTAATACACAGCTCCAATTTTTAGTCGCTGCGAGTCGTCAAGCACCTCATTGTCAGGGCAAGGATAAATATCATTCTTCGATGCCTGATCAGAATTTAATAGACGAGTTACATCGACTTGGTGGTACACCATCGTTGCTTTTAGAGAATCAGGAGTTTCTTAATTTTATCATCCCATCCATCAAAAATGACTACTGCTTACATGAATCTCTTTGCTACAAGGAACAGAAATTGAATACGCCTATTATTGCTCATTTTGGTGAGGAGGACCCAGATCTTTCTGCCACAGACCTACGTAGATGGCAAGAGGTGACGAATCATGACTTTATGCTTCAAAAATTTCAGGGAGGGCACTTTTTCCTTTATGAAATAGAGGATTCTTATTTGCAAAGCTTAGAGGATACTATTATGCAAGGCAGTGAAAGAGTAAAATGACCAATTGCAATCAATTAAAAGTTTATTTATATAGAACAGAACATGTTAACACACATAATTCCGACCTTTTTAAACGCTTTCTTCTATTAAAAGAAGCAGGATTAACTGATGTTCAATTTCAATATGGTCCATATGGCAAGCCATTTGTCCATGTGCCAGATGTCCATTTTAATATATCTCACTCGGGACAATATCTAGCTGGTGCCGTTTCAACTTGCAGTTTTATCGGCATCGATATTGAAAGGATCAAGCCTATAGATTTTGATTGTATTGATTTTTTTATGAATAAAAAAGAAATTGCTCATTTTAATGAAATTCGATTAAAGGAAGAAAAGCTAGATTATTTTTATACAATATGGACCCTAAAAGAAGCTTATTCCAAAATGATGGGTATGGGATTACATATGAAATTAACAGAAATAAGTATAGATAATCAGCAAATAAAGCCAACATTAAAGGATGTATTTTGGCATTCCATAATAGTTGATGACCTTTATCGTCTATCTCTTATTTGTAGTCAAGAGATGAATTTAAATGTTGTACACATCACAGAAGATCTGATAATACAAGAATTTAAAGCATAATCATTTTATCTAAGTAAGGTGAAGACTATGGAAAAAATAAAACTATCTGACATCCTTTATCATTTTAACAACAATGATACCTTTTTGAAGACGCCTGAAAGATTATTGGTATTCAATGGGAAACAAAAAAAATTTCAATTAACCAATAATGATTCTACAGCGCTTACAGAAGAAATTAGGGCACTTCAAAAGCAATATAAAGCACCGATGATTATTGGAGCTATCCCATTTGATCAACGTAGTAAAGCAACGATTATTATTCCAGATACCTTTGAGAATTACCATCACTCAAATTTGATTGATGATTTACAGGCTACACCTCAGTTCTTGTCAATAGAGGACAGCATTGATTTACCTAGCAGATCTCAATTTAACGAAATGGTTCAAGAAGCATTACATTCCATTCATATGCAACAATTTAGCAAGGTTGTTCTTGCAAGATCATTAAAATATCGTTTACAAGCTGAACCACCAATCACAGCATGGTTAACAAATTTACTACACAAAAATAAACAAGGCTATATTTTTTCTATTGCCCTGGACAACACTCAAAATCTGATTGGCGCTAGCCCAGAGCTACTTGTGAAAAAGGAAGGGAATATTGTAACGATAAATCCATTAGCTGGTTCACGCAAAAAAACCTGTGATATGGTAAAAGATAAAGCTATTGAGAATGAGCTGCTACATGCTGAAAAAGATTTACATGAGCATAAAATTGTCGTGGATTATATTTGTGAGAAATTGCAACCCTATTTAGGTGAAATAGAGTACAATGAAAAACCAGCTATTCTTTATACAGATACAATGATGCATTTATCCACTGTTATTAAGGGAAAAATAAAAAATGATACTACGACTGTATTGGATTTAGCGCAGCTATTACATCCTACACCGGCTATCTGTGGGGCACCACAAAAACCTTCATTAGAATTTATACAGAAAATGGAGCCCTTTAATAGAGGCTATTATACTGGAATTGTTGGGTGTATGGATCAGAATGGAGATGGGGAATGGGTCATCACGATTCGCTGTGCTGAAATCAATCAAAGGGATATAACATTATTTGCAGGGGCAGGCATTGTCAGTAGCTCTGAGCAGGATAGTGAATATAATGAAATCTCTGCGAAATTTACAACGATGTTACTGGCTATGGGGCTAATACAGTAATAGTCTACACTTTAAAACAAAAGGGGGAAATCTGACATTAGAGATTTCCCCCTTTCATATATCTATTGCGGAAGATATGTTTGGCCTTTAAAAGTAAGCTTTGAAGCGGAGATTAAAATTTCTTTATTTTCTAGGAAGTAGGGATCTAATATTTTGTATAAAGCATCCCATTTTGCTTCAGACTGCTCCTGTTTTCCATCTTTATCAAGAGCAGTTGCTTCTTCATATAGTAGTTTTAATTGTTTTTTATCTGCTGTACGGATTTCAAAATCAAAGTCAGCGATAAAATCCTCAAACGGAATTGGCTTAAAATATGGGTTAATGACTTCATAGAATTCTCCCCATAGTTGATCGGATTGCTCATAATTGTTGTCTTTATCTGCCTTTTGAGCCTTTTCATAAATTGCTTTTAGTTTTGTCATAACTTCAGCAGGGATGTCTACTTCCATACTCGCCATATATTCATCAAAAGGAGTTGGTGGATATAGCTCATCTAAATATGGTTGCAAGATTTTATAAAATTCATCCATTTTTTCTTGAGCTTTATCTTCTTTACCTGCTTTTTCAAGCTTTACCCACTCTTCATAAAAGCCTTTTAATTGTTTTTTCTCACTAACCTTAATAACAATATTTTTCTCACTAAATCCATATTCATCTAAATATTGCTCAAAGGATACTGGCTGCCAACTTGCTAATATATAAGGCTTTGTGATTTTATCCATTGCAGCATACATCTTTTCAACTTCATCATAGTTCTCTAATTTTTCTAACTTTTTGATTTCAGTAAAGATGTTTTCCAATTTCTTTAAATCTTCAGCTGTTACCTCTTTAGGTAAGCCTTTTTTATAAATATCAAATGTGTAGAACTCAGTATAATCCTTTAATACACTTCCTTCTACGGTAATTTCCTGACCTTCGACTAAATTCATTTTTTCAATTTGCTCATCAGAAAATTTGTGAAAACCAATAAAGTAGTTTTTACCGTCTTTGCCTTTTACATTGATCCCATCTCCTACAATATTTTTAATAGTTCCCTTAATTTGCTGTTCGATTTGGATCGTCACATCTTTTGCTGTTTCCTGAGATGTTGCTCCAGCTTGAAGTGGTGTGAAAACAGCCATTCCTAATGTAAATGCAGAAGCAATCATCCAAGTTTTTCTAAGTGGTTTTCTCATCAACATATCTCCTTTTGTTCAACTGGTGTTACCAATTATTAGACGTATTTCCATTACAAAAAGTTTTATCTTGTGAAAAAAATTAGGAAATATTTTCTCGAAAGCTTTTTGATTGAAATGAAACAAGCTGGAGTGAAGAAAATTTACAAGGGAAAAGAAAAAATTCCTAGCTATTTATGAAAATAAATAACTAGGAATTTTTAAAAATATCTGTATTTTAAATATAATGAGTTGGTTTTTTATTTCCTCTTTCATAATTATCTCTTAGCATTTCTGTAAAGTCCTGAGCTAATTTGGCCAATGATTTAGCATCGACTGAAGGGAAGGAGGGGAGTATTTCAAACAGTTCAGGATCAAAGGAAATCTTTTTTCCCTTGTATGACCCCATAATAATTATTTTTATTAACCCTATTTCGCCTAATCTTTTATAATGCTCACTTGTTACCATGATATCTTTTTCAGCATGTAAGTTTAGCCATCTTCTTACTCGAAATTTATTGATGCAGTTCACTCCCTTTTCCACAGGAACATAGCACTAACGGGTTAAGAATAACCCACAATTAGGGAGATTTCCTATATTCCTTCAATTATTGAGGAATGTAAACCTGACCGTTAATTGTTAGCTTAGAAGCAGAGATAAGAATGTCTTCGTTCGCTTTAAAATATGGATCTAAAATCGTATAAAAAGCGTCCCATTTGGCATCAATTTTTTCTTGATCTACCTTATCATCAAGGGCTAGGATTTCCTCATAAAGCTGTTTTAATTGTTTTTGATCAGCCTCGCTCACCTCAAAGGCAAAGTCAGCCATGTATTCTTCAAATGTTTGTGGTGTATAGAAATCATCCATAATAGTATAAAATTCAGCCCATAGCTTTTCGGACAATTCTACATTTTCATCTTTTTCAGCCTTTTGAGCATCCACATAGATTGTTTTTAGCTTGGCTAATGTTTCAGCAGGAATATCTAATTCCGTGCCTTCCATATATTCTTCAAATGTTTGCGGTGGATAAAGTTTTTCTAAATAAGGTTGAAGAATTGTATAAAATTCTTCAAATTTATCATTTGCCTTGTCCTCTTCAATACCAGCTTTTTCAAGCTTTACCCATTCATCATAAATTGCCTTAAGCTGTTTTTGGTCCTCAGCTTCAATGACGATATTTTTTTCACTAAATCCAAACTCTTGTACATACTCTTCAAAGGATTGAGGCTCCCAGTTAGCTAAGATGTAAGGCTTTGTGATTTTATACATATCCTCATAGATTTTAGTAATCTCATCGTATTTCTTTTCTACTGCTTCTGTAGATGTATCTTCAAGCACACTAGCTTCTTTTTGAAGTTTTTTAATCTCATTAAATAACTTTTCTAATTTTGCTAGTTCCTCAGCTGTTATTTCTTTTGGCAGATCTCTTTTATAAACTTCAAAAGTGTAGAAATCAGAATAACTGTCAACAATTGAACCTTCTACTGAGATTTCTTGTCCCTCTGTTAAATTTAATTTATCTAATTGTTCCTTAGAAAATTTATAGAAGCTAATAAAGTAATTCTTCCCATCTTTTCCTTTAAGATTGATCCCATCTCCATAATTATCTGTAATTGTTCCAATAATTTGCTGTTCCATTTGGACAGTAGCATTGTTGGGAGTTAGCACAGATGTAGCTCCTGCCTGAAGTGGTGTCATCACGGCCAATCCTAATGTTAATGCTGAAGCCATCATCCAAGTTTTTTTAAACGGTTTTTTCATCTTTGGTTGTCTCCTTTATGACTGAAATTATGTTTCCAATATCTATACGATTTACCAGCAAAAAGGTTCCGTTTTTTTCAAAAAGTTAACATAGTATGGTATGTTTTTTAATCGTTGTATAATAGTAATACTAATAGTAGCTCCTTTTGTCAGGAAAAATTTAAAGTCGATTGGTGGGGACATTGTGGGAATTGCAGAAGTCTTAACAGTTGTTTTTATTGTGTTAAAGCTTACCGATATTATTTCATGGTCTTGGTGGCTAGTATTATTGCCTGCCATTATATCGTTTAGCATTTACATAATTATGTTGGTGATGAAGCTAATCATGGTAATTATTGCAGTAGTGGCTGTGAAAAATCGTAAAGAAGAAATTTGAACATGATGGCTAGGCAGTAAAGATAATGAATGAACGTAGCAGTTAAAAGTAGTATAAGGAAATGCCTGTGCTGATATTTTGGTAGTGAACTGCATGGTAAAAAAATAACCATGCAGCAATAGCAATGTGTTAGGAAGGCCAGCTAAGTAAATTACTGGTCTTTATTTTGATAGCTGATATGTTTTAACTGCTGGTGGAACATAAGCAGCGCATTTATCTAAAAGTGTCGCTACATTGTCATCAACTAGCAATGTATCACGATTATGTGCTTGTAAAAATTGCTCATTCTGCATATGGTCAAATAAAGCAATAAGTAAATCATAATATTGATGAATATTCAAAATGCCACATGGCTTTTGATGAAGACCAATTTGATTCCATGTAAATACTTCGAATAACTCTTCTAATGTACCCGGTCCACCAGGTAATGCGATAAAGCCATCAGCTAGCTCCATCATTTTGCTTTTTCGTTCATGCATCGTATTGACCACAATCAGCTCTGTTAAATGCTTATGAGAAATTTCTCGTTCTTCCAGTAGTGTAGGAATAACGCCAATGACCTTACCACCCTCCTGCAGTACTGTATCTGCTACTGTTCCCATGATTCCGACACTGGCTCCACCATAAATTAAGGTAATTTGACGCTTGGCTAATTCCTTACCAAGTTGAATAGCCCCTTCACGATAGGCCTCTGAAGCACCAATACTTGATCCACAAAATACTGCAATACTATTCATAATAGCTCCTCCAAATCACATTTGATTGTTTCATTCGTTTTAACAGGGAATATTTCAGAAAATAAAAAAGTAAAAATAATCTACCTGTAGTTCGCTCTATTCCTGTGAGAAAAATGTCCACTGATAGAAGCTTCATATTATAGTATAATTTAATTTTGTGAAGAAAGAAATGGAGGTCTGAAAAATGAAATTAAATGAATTTCAGCAATGGATAAAAGAATACTATGATGAGCGTGGATGGTCTGAATTGGATATTTTTACTCGCATTGGTTTTCTCGCTGAAGAAACAGGAGAAGTGGCAAGAGCTATTCGAGCCTTAGAAATTGGTAGAGACAGACCAGATGAAAAGGTTCAATCCTATGAAGAAAATAAACAAGAGTTAATAGAGGAGCTTGGAGATGTTTTAGGAAATGTTATTGTAATCGCTAATAAGTATGATATTTCCTTAGAAGAAATTTTCAACGCTCATCAAGATAAGTTAATGAAGCGTTACCAAGATTGAAAGGGGAATTATATGGACTATCAAGTGAAAATTTTACAAGAGAAGCATGATGATTTCACCAATTTTTTAAATGCCAAAATTCGCGAATATAATGATGAACATTCACTATACCATCAGGAAAGCCGACAAAAGGGTTCGATATGTCCATTAAATCTCATCGTCACTGACAATGAGCAACAATGGATTGGCGGCATCACGGCAGAAGTTTATTGGGGATGGGTAGAAATTAATAAGTTTTGGTTTAGTAAAGAATACCGTGGAAATGGTATTGGTGGACAGTTATTAGCCACAGCAGAAAAAACGGCTAAGGAAATGGGCGCAAAAAGAGCCTTGTTGACTACATATGAATTTCAAGCACGTACATTTTATGAGCAAAGAGGCTATCAGGTTGTTGGAGAAATAAAAGATTATCCGCCAGGTAGTAGCTATTACACAATGGTAAAATTACTTGATTAACACAAGGTAAGGCTGTCTATTTGTACGACAGCCTTATTTTAATTAATATCGCCTAAATAGATGGGTGATTTTTTTCCTCCAGCAAATTGTTGTAGATAAGGTACGAATTCCTTTGGATATATTCGATATTCCAAAAGACGTTCAATAGGTATCCACTCAATGCCAATTTGATGACAATCAGGATTTGTCGGAGATTGTGTTAGATTTTTTAAGTGACATAGAAAATAAAATTCGATTTGGTGTACATGACTATCGAATACTGCATGCTCGTGGTTTTTTCCGATATACTCACGAATAAAAAGAAGCTCTCCTATGGTAACTGAAAAGCCAATTTCTTCAATACATTCTCTTTTCAATGCTGTGTGAAATGTTTCTCCGTGCTCTTGTCCACCCCCAGGGCAAAGATAGAAGATGCCATCTGTATCCTGATTTTTGGTTAGTAAAATTTTACCGTTTTCTATGATGATAGCTTTCATTGAATTTCTAATGGACATTGTTATACCCTCCTATGCATAAATGCTATAAAAATATTGCTGAAAGATGACTAAAAAAACGCTCGAATGCCCAACTTATAAAAAAGGGGAGATTTCGTGTGTATTCAATGTCAAATTTTAAATTACTTGTTGAGAAGCAAGCAGAGGTAGATACTATTTATCAGAATTGTGATAATTTAATACAGTCAACGGTTACGCCGAAAATGGACGAGGAAGTTAACAAATTGTTAGATGCTATGGATAAAAAATTAACGGAACAGGGCTTTACCATTACTAAGACATCCACTGGATTTATTGCTAAATACCAAGAGGCTGTTATCAATATTGATAAGCATTCGAAAAATCTGGAGGAGTGCTTATTCATTAATTTAAATAGTTATGCAGAGGATCAAGTTTCCATTGTTTTAGATATTACACATTCCATGATGCCGAAGATTTCCAATAATCTTGATGGTTACTCAGAAATTATCGAGCAGATGACAGATAAATTAAAAAAAGCCAAAAGTCTTGAGAAAGCCTGTACGTCTCCGAAATTTATTTATAAAACGCAGGGTAATACGGTTTTTCAATCTGCTGAGGAGGTAGTGGATTACTATTTTCAGTAAACAGGAAAGCCACCCAAAAAGTATAGGGTGGCCTATAGTGGAAGTACTAATGCTTAAATATGCCCGCTACTATATTTAAACAATAAATTTTCTTCCGAATAATAACATAAGCAAGGTTAAAATCACGAAATATAGAGGCATTGTGAGCAAGGAGCCATTATGCAAGAAGCTCATACCAGACGTTATGAGACTCACCAGCAGGTAATAGCCTAGGCTGAAAATAGCACCTGCCGTTCCAATCACATCTTGAAAGCTGACAAGAGCTAAGCTTAAGCAATTGGGCAAAGCAATACCTGCGCCTAATAGCATAATAAAAATAGTACCTAATATGCTACTAAATAATACATGATTAGAGAATGGTAATATACTAACGATCAATTGTAAAAAGGCGCCAACGATCATTACATAGCAGCCAAGATGGATTACTTTTTCTGGCTTACAATTGATGACTAGTCTTTTAGAAATCATTGCCCCAATAATAGAGGCAAGTGCCACAAAAATTCCAAGAAATCCATAGAGACCTGGCGATATATGAAAGTGCTCCATAAAAATAAAAGGTGCCTCTGCATAGTAACTGAATAACACACCATTTATGCCACCAATCAACAAGCCAAAAACAAGCACTTTAGGAGATGAAAGAATGCGTTTCACAACTGGATAAATAGCGATTCTTTTTCTCGTTGTTAGATCTGTTGTTTCAGGCAGTCTCAAATAGGTGTAGATAAAAAGCAACATGCTCATTGCAACGAGCACAAAGAATACGGCTCTAAAGCCAAGTGCTTGATCGACCCAGCCACCAATGAGTGGTCCCACTGCAGGGGTAAAGGCAATGACGGCAGAAATTTGTGCAAACATCGCATGTCTTCTATTGTCAGAAACACTTTCTCGTAAAATTGTTTGTGTAATAATTGAGCCGGTTGCTGCTCCAAAAGCTTGAATAAATCGACTAACCAATAGAAAAGCTATCGTCTCTGCGTAAAAACACATGATACAGCCAATTCCATAAAAAATTAAAC
This sequence comes from Lysinibacillus sp. NPDC047702, assembly GCF_050272555.1. Lineage (NCBI taxonomy): Bacteria > Bacillati > Bacillota > Bacilli > Caryophanales > Bacillaceae > Lysinibacillus > Lysinibacillus sp. NPDC047702. The sequence goes on from NZ_JBNNMG010000002.1 coordinate 112,839, forward strand.
CGCCTAACATTGCCGGTCTACGTCCAATAAAATCAGATAGCCATCCCCAACAAAACACACCTATTGCAAATCCAATAAAATAAATACTTAAAGTGAGCTGTACGGCACTATTTGTAGTATTCAATGCGTGCGAAATATCAGGAAGAGATGGAGAATAGATTGTCTCACTAATCTGTGGAAATGCCACAAGTACAATCATTAAAAGTAAAGATGGTGCTGCATGTTTTTTCAACTTATTGCCCTCCTACAAGCAAAATCTACTTTTTAAATAAAGAGTAGATAGAGTAGCTAGGGAAAAGGCGGGACCATTATTAGTATACGTTCATAGGATGTCATGTAGTTATCACCTTAATATGCTTGAAGTAGGAGTGCATAGTCTTATATAGTATAATTTAACTTTATTTATATAGCAATTGTTACTATAGTTATCAAATTAAAGAAGATGGTACTGTAGAGATAAAAGGAGGGATTATATGTTTCCCAATTTAGAGACAGAAAGACTTATTTTACGAGAGCTGACACAAGAAGATGCTAAAAGTATTTTTCACTGTTTTTCTCATGAGGAAGTGATACGGTATTATGGGCAGGAGCCATTTACAGATTTTAAGCAAGCCGAAAAATTAATAATGCTTTTTTCAAAAAATTTCTGAAAAAAGAGGGATACGTTGGGGCATAGAAAGAAAAGAAACGAAGGGTATCATCGGAACTGTTGGCTTCAATGTTTGGTCACCAACACATAAACGAGCAGAAATTGGCTATGAAATTCATCCAGATTATTGGCGAAGGGGGTATACATTAGAAGCGGTTACTAAGGTAATTTCTTATGGCTTTAAAGACATGGGGCTAACGAGAATAGGTGCTGTTGTATTTATTGAAAATAAGGCCTCTAATCAATTGCTTACGAAAATAGGGTTTCAACAGGAAGGAATTCTTAGAGATTATATGTACCAAAATGGTAAGGCATATGATACATTTGCTTATTCGATCTTAAAGAATGAAGCTCATTATTTTAGTTAACACCATTTATTGGCTATTAATTAGTAATATTGTTGTAGTTTTGTAGATTCATTTTTCGGTTATAGTGCTAATAAGAAGCTAGGTTTTAGGAAAGAAAAAATAGGAACAGGTAAGGGGCTTTATACCGATGGAATTACAATACAGTACAACTTATTTTCAAAAGTTAGATTTGCTAGAAGGGCTATACTTAGGTCAGGCAACGTTAAGAGAAAAGATGCAGTCGAAAAATGGAAGTAATCATTATAGGGAACGTTTCGAGCAAATAGAGGATGCAATTGTGAAGCTAAATAAAGAAATTAGAATATTAGAACGTTACATCATTCAGTCTGTAGATTCGATTATACTTTGATCGTAACAAAATCAACTCATGCAAAATATTTTTGAATTGCATGGGTTTTTTATTGCGTAAATAGTAGCAGTTTAAGTAAATCATCTCGCTTGATAAGATTAACTTATTAAAAATGATAATTAACATTAATTTTTATTATGTTATGAAGAAGTTTACAATAAAGGGAACAAGATTATCCATATAAATTTTGAAAAGAGTGATAAAGATGGGCATTGATTTTCACAATATGAACAATCAAACAGCATATACAACTCGGCATGCTGATTTCTCATGGATGGAAACCATTAAAAAACTTGTTCCGCTAATGAATATTTCTAGAGCTGCTGATATTGGGTGTGGCGGAGGAATTTATTCGAAGGCATTAGTAGAATTGGGTGCAGCTTCTGTCATCGGTGTAGATTTTTCTAAGGCAATGTTGGTGGGTGCAAGGGAAAATTGTAAGGATTATCATCATATTACATTTAAGCAGGGAAATGCACTGGATACAGGCTTAGACAACAACAGCTTTCAGGTAATTCTCGAACGAGCTTTAATTCATCATATCCAAGATTTAAAAGCTTGTTTTCAAGAGGCGTATCGAATACTAGAGGACGATGGTATCTATATTATCCAGGACCGTACACCAGAAGACTGTCTTTTAAAAGGTGATGCACGTCATATACGAGGATATTTCTTTGAGTATTTCCCTAAATTAAGGGAGCATGAAATAACGCGTAGATATAGTAGTGAAAAAGTAATGGAAACACTAAAGGAAATTGGATTTAAGGAGATACAGGAAATAAAGCTCTGGGAAACGAGAAAAGTTTATGAGTACAAAGCACAATTACTCCAAGATATTAGGCTTAGAACAGGGAGAAGTATTTTACATGAGCTAGAAGAGGATGAGTTGCAGGAATTAGTGCAATATATAGATCAGTCATTGGACACTGACAGTGCGATAGTTGAAGAGGATAGATGGACCATTTGGAAAGCAGTGAAATAAAGAATAGTATTTTTAGGTTATTGTTCTAACGAGGGGATGGTTCGATCCTTGTGGATTCTTCGGTTTTCTACTAACTCTATAGAACTAAATAAGCTCTCGTTTTGCATATAAACGAGAGCTTTCACTATTAATCACCAGCTAGAGTGAGAAGGTAGTTGTCTCGATCCTTTTCATCTTGCATTTTATTATCAACCAGCATAGCTCCGTACCATACCTTTGTCATATCATGATCCACTAAAAATTGAATATTCACTTTCTTTTCCTTATTACTGATTGGACAATCTCCTTTAAACTCTACAACATTCTGTCCTTTTTGTGTTTCAAAATATACCCAGTATGGATTTTTACAAGCACTTGCCAATCCAGATTCTAACGATTTTTGACTGTTTTCAAATGAATAGTTTTTAACGTATGTAATATATTCATTATCTGTAATGTCCTTTTGTGGACCATAAAAGTACCAAAATACCCCTAAAATCCCAATTGGCACAATCCACAATATATTCCTTTTGCTTAATTTCCTCATATTTGCATCCCCCTTTATTAGATTATTTTATCATTTTTATACTGATTTTTGCTAGCTTACAATAATATTTTCTAGTTTTTGTTTTATTGTCATAGCTAAAATGGATTGAGTCTAGGAAATGATATGCCTCAACACTATCACGGTGAGTGTCCAGTTTGCAGAAAGCTGTTCTTTTACTGACGGTGAATATAAATATTTTATTTAATTTTTAAAATTGGTTTGTTTACATTTCAAATGAGTCACTTTTTTTCTTACTGTATTATCAGCAAATTTGTTTAGAAATTGTTCAGAACGGTATGTTATTTTTAGTAATGTAACATGACAAATGTTATTCATTGCGCAAAAAAGATTGGACTCAAATGATGTGAGATTTGAGTCTAATTTTTTTGTTTCTATAAGAATCATTTTTTAGATTTTTAACAAGAACTATACATCCCAGATTATTTAATATAGCAATTTGGCTATGTATTTCCAAGCATTTAATAGAGTCTGAACATTTTAGTTGTAACGAATAAACGTTTTTCGGCGGGGGGAGGGATAAAATGGCTATAATCTATCAGTTTTCAAATAGAACATTTCGAGATATAACAAATGAAGGGGTAGTTGACGTAGAAAAAGTTGCAGCTGATTTTATTGGAAGCGTTGTAAAAGTCTACGAACGCAAAGGAACAATAATTGTACACATTGAAGATAAGAAGGCTAGTCATGCAAGTATTTCTAATGCTAATGGTCAAGTTAAGGAATGGGAAATTAGATATGCAATTGAACAGGTTTTAGAAAAAGAAATAAAAGATGTGCTTGTACATGTCAGTAGAACTGGAGTAATTCATGTATGCAATAAAGAGGACAATACTTTTATCAAATAGGATTACTGATTTTTTACAGTGAACCAAGTTAGACTTTTTTGGAGCAATTATGGCTCCAACTGAAATGTTAAATACATATTTGGCAATTGTAAAAGGCATTTGAGAATGGATTTCTTAATGCCTTTTCATATTGTTGAAAAACGATTATGTCAATGAAAATCCAGATGTGAAAAAGATTGCTCTTCCAAAATGAGGGGATAATCTTCATTCCAACTTCGTCCTTCCTATAGACATGCGATGAAAAATTAGGTTTTAACTAGAGTGGACATAGATTCTACCCTAATTCATTAAAGAAAAAAATTTTAATATGTTAGGAGTTTATTTTCTAATATATGCTTTTTTTGATATAATTTTCAGATAATATGAAAAGGCTATAAAGAATTTAAATTAGCATTTGTGGGTTGTATTATTTATTTAAATCGAAAAAACTCAACAGAAAATGTCCCGTTGAATATCGAATGGATTCTTATAAAAGTACAAATTTTTGAGGTCAGATCATAACAAAGGGATTCCTAAATAATAGCTACAGGGAATATCTAGCCATTCGTGAGGAGATGGGACAGATCATCAAGATGTTAATTGATTCAAAGATTTTGGAGGCAGGTAATTAGGAAGGGAAAAAAGGAGGAGTTTGCATTGCTTGAATGGACTAGTGATACATGGGGGAAGCTGATGGGACCATATGGCTCTGGTGAGAACGTGCCGACGCTGCTAAAGCAGTTGATGCAGGAGTATGACCAAGAAACGGCTGATGAGCTCTTTCAGGAATACTTGTTTCATCAAAATACGATTTATACAGTCACATATGCGGCTGTTCCTTATTTAGCCCAGATTGCTCGTTCAACGAAAGATCCGAAAGTGCAGCGAGAGCTGTTTATTACATGCGGTATCATCGAAGCGAGCCGTGACAAGAACGACTCTGCGCCATATCCTGCAGCTTGGGTGGAGCTCGCTGAGAACGTGGGAGCATCCATCTGTGAGGACATCTATAGTGGATATATAGAGGCAATACGTGATGTAGCGTCATTAGGAGAAGAGGTACGTATTCATGCTGCTCGTGCTCCAGTTGATGATGTGGAGAAGCGTTATATTCTTGCCGCTGATGCAGCTTTTCGGGAATCGTACAAGTTGGCAAATATGCTGTTGACGTTTGTGTCGGGGGATGAGTACATTGCAGTGTGTCAAGAGTGCAAACAGGATGTATATTTATGGCCGAATGGAGAGGGTGAGTGCATACAGGCATTTGCACAAGACCCTGTGTTCGAAGAGGAACAAGAGGCCCATATAGTTATACCTGTGTCTAAATTTTCGGATGCGGATCAAGTGGTGTTGGCAGATCAAGTGACGGCGATTGGCGAACATGGACTGACCCGCGATTTGCCATATTTGGCTGGTGACACAAAATGTCCCTCGTGCGGTGTGCACCTACCAATTTGGCTAGCAATGCTGTCGATATTTGACTACTGAGGCTGTCAGTATGTTAGATAGGGTGTAGTGGAATACCAATATCCACTTAAGGTGAGTGACGTTGAGAATTTTAATAAGCATAAATTTTATCTTCTTTCAGCAAATGTTTTTGTATCGAAAGTATAGCGGCAGATACAGAAGACTCCCACCTCTACAGGTGGTGAGATGAATGTGGTTTTGGTTCTTCACGGATTTTCAAAGGAATGAATAAAAGGATGTTAGCCTAAAATCTTCGCATCCTGCGAAAACGGCTAACTGACCTGCATCGGTAAAAACGCCACGTCCTGTGGCATTACCGAAATCGTATCGGCCCTCGTGCAGGCCTTGGCACAATTCAAAATCTGAACGCAATTACGCCAAGGAGAAATTGATTTGTAAAAGGGGATGGAAAAATAATCTTGAATCTGCGGTCTAAACTAGCAATCGGTGTCCCATCCAGCGCTGAATTTCTTGTATGTAATTTGGCAGGTAATTATAATACTGGAGCAGGTAGATGTAATTGCTATCCAAGGAAATTTGTAATTTGCTGATTATATTTCGTCATGAGAGCGTTTCTGAAGGGTAGCAATAGTCACAAGGTATTATCATAGAGTCTAAAACTAAAATTAAAAAGAGAAAGATGTAGTATATAGTTAATCTTTCTCTTATACTAGATGAAACTCTTAACCCAACTTTTCATTACATCGTCTTATTATTCAATAATACTTTTCTTAAGTAGAACAAACATACTATGTAAATTATTTTGATTCATCCTTATCATCAGGATCTATATACTTTGTCTGTTCCTGTAAATCTTTATCACTGTTAGTATTGTTAGTTCCTCTAGATAAATCGTCAAATGGTGTATACATATTGGTGATTTTCTTTTTCTTTACAACAAAATTGTATACGCCGAGAATTATTAACCCAATGAACATAACTCCAATTACAACATCAATAGCATTAATTATTTTCATAACCTCCTTTGTTTTATTAATTATATATTAACAATAGTTTTTGTAGGATTAATTGAATTGAAATAATAACACGCCAAATACCGCCAATACCAATGGCGGTATTTGGCGTGTTTTATTGTATAGAGCGCCAAAAAGTGGCGGTAATATTTTGTTGAATTTCCAAAATAAGTAATGTTAAGATTAGCTTAACAAGCTAGTGAAACCATCTAGATTAAAGTTTATATAATAAAAGGAGGTAATGATGAATATGAAAAAAGTTCTATGTGCTTTATTATTAGTAATCTTAATGGGAGTTACCACAAACGCAGGCTTTGCTAAAACAATTGAGCCAGAAAAGAATGATGCTAATTATGAAATAACTGATGAAAAAGATATTGATCAACAAGAAATTGATAGAAGATTGAAGGTTGTCTTTGATTATCTTAATGAATATGCCAATGATGTAGATTTTAATGGACAAAGCCATTTAATATTTGAGATACCTATTGAAGAGAATATTGTAGTATATGCTAAAATCTCCAATCAAGAAGCATTAAAAGCAAGAGTAATTGGTAGTAGTTCTTATTCAGTAAGTGCAAATACAACATACAATTACACACTTACATTAAATAATATAGTAGGTACTGGAGACACTACAGTTTATACTGTAAATTATACTACTGGAGACCCTATATCTTCAGGGAAAGACGCGTATAGGCTAACTGTTAATAAGGTTTCCATTAAAGGGACTGCACCTTCAGGTTATAGTTTAGGAAATAATGATACTTGGATTGGAAATACAAACGGTAACCTAATAGTAGATACAGGTGGTTATATAAAATATACACGTGTACTTTGGGCAGATAAAACTGTTAATTTTAATAAAGTTAGTCTTGGTAGTGTTGTAGGAAGCAAAGTAGTAGTAGACTATTCATATGATGTTAACTAAAAATGGATGAAAGTGATGTACATGAAAAATAAAACTATATTAATTCTAATCTTGTTACTATCCTTAGCTGGTACGATCTATTTTCTTATTGAAAAACAAGCTGTAGCAGGTTCAATCACTCCAAATGTTAAGGTAGAGATGCGCGAAGAATTACCAAATGGAGAGAGTAAGGTTGTAAAGCCCATTTACGAAATTGATGAGCAAATGCAAAATTGGCTCAATAAAAAAGGCGAAGAATTAACGACCAATATTACGAATCAATTAAAGGTAGATCGTAAGAATGTTAAACTGGTATTAGCACCTATTGCTACTGGGGAAAATAGAATGTTAGATGTATCTTGTTCGGTTGTCCTGCTCAATTCAGAACTAGCATTAGGCGATGAAAGGATTCAAAAAGTAGTTGAGGAGATAGTCGAAGCAATTACTAACCAAACAGATGCAAGGGTAACAATTCGTACAGAGAATATTGTTATTACAAATAGTAATAACGGAGTTCTTCATTAAAATTAATCAATAAAGAAGACAGACAGCCGTTTGAATTGAACCCTGTATAATCGACACTTTAAAAAGTGAAATTACTCAGGGTTTTTTTAATTTAGATTAAATCCTATCATAATATATTTTATGATTTGGCACTTCTCCATCTATGAACTTGTTAAGTAAATAGTGAAGATAATAAAAATGCTTTAAGTGGCTTGAACCTTTAATTGTAAAGGATTTAACCCATTTGGAGCTGTACTGCCTGAAAAATAAATTTGTAACGAACATACTAAACTGTATCATCTGACACAAATGCTGTATTTATCTGTAACTATCAAACAGAACAGAAAAGCAAGTTAGAGCAAGTACCGATTAATGATGTTAAGTCTGAATGGTATTCAAAGTATAAATATAATATCTGCCTTGATGAGAAAGCGTATTTGAATGATTTCCCTAATGGATACTGCTTTTTTGTTGAGCTTTGGGAAAGCGAAAAAGGTGCTCCCATTTTGTTGTTATTCCAATATCATTAAGAGTCCAAAAAAGATTAATGAGATAGGTATTTAGTGTTTGATAGCCTTCACTGATGATTCCGAAATGCATTTTAATTAAAATAAATAGGCAGCTTGAGTTCTTATTAGATTTGGAACCAAACCACAATATTTGACTGGATACTCCGATTTGTTGTTGATATACAGTTTGATGACAACGGATTTTTTTAACAGTAGGTAAGGGGAAGGATTAGAACAGCTTGCTCACACTATTATAAAGATGAGCTTTAAAAAGTGATGGTTATTGAGATATTTGAAATTGAGCGAGTTTATTAGGAACGATGAAAGATTAATTAGGCATATTGAGGACATAGATTTTGAATTTGATTAACCTTTTTACAAATGAATGTTTAAATAGAAGGATATTCCAAAATAATATATTTGATTTGGATTAATTATACTCTAAGGATTAATTGGGTTTTAGTGTATAACATTTTTGTAAATAGACAATGATACGTTAGTTTAATAAGACCACGTACTGATGATCTTCCACAAAATTCTATTAAGAGCGTGTTTTGAGAGATTTTTTCAAAACATGCTTTTTCCATTTGCACTTTATTCCAAGCCTACAATATCAGTATCTAAAATTAAATTGTCAAAAAATGAAGAAGATAAAGCCTGTTTTTAGCAAAATCAGCTCTCGATATATTGAATTTTAGCAATTATTAGAAAATAATGTTGATAAATTGGATAATAAAAGTATAATGTAAGTATAGTTGCATTTATGGTTATTAATCCCTTATAAAAATTGAATGGTAAAATACTATTAATAGAGATTGAAATACAATTGAATATGCCGAAAAATGTAACTATAAAAACTAATGAAATGAGGAGATTTTATGATTAACATGATTCAATATTTGGAAAAAAACCCGTCACTACTTACATTGTTAAAAGAAAATAAGGCTTCTCTAGTTGGTGTTACAGAGCTTGAGCAGAAGGCAATCATAACATCCTTTGATGATGAAGAGACATGTTTAGAAACGGGCTTTTGGCACTAAACTTTTTGAAAAGTAATTGGCTTTGGCTTGCTATAAGTACTTATCTTATATTAGGAAGTTATTTGATATCTGTTACTTATAGCACGCCTTATTTGGGAATTAAACTGAAAGAAGAGAATGGACAATGGTTAATAATTGAGCCATTTTATAAGGAATGGGCAAATAAGCAAAGGATTTCAGCAGGGGATATTATTTTAGAAATTGATGGTAACAATATTAATGAACTAAATATTATTAAATATGATCCTGTAATTAGAGTGGCTAAAGAGTTAAAGTTTGTGAACCAAGAAGATGGACAGTTAATTCATTTACAACTAGAACCATCTGACATTCCTGAACAATTTTTGTATATATTTTTTTTACCAGCATGTTATTTTTTATTAAGTTTAATTGTTTCTCTCTACTTATATAAAAAACAAAAGAATTCGAGTTTAATAAATTTACTTATTCTGTTTATTCTTACCGTATCATTGGCTTATGTTAGTATTGGTGCATCAGGAATGTTAGATAATGTTGGGACAGTTGTGAATCGAAGTAGTATGATACTTTGTCTTGTTCTTTTGATTCACTTTTTAAGAAATTATTTTTTATTTTTGAATTTAAAATGGTTATTTATCTACAACATTAAAATAATATATATATTTCCTTTAATTATAGTTTCTTCTTTTAGTATTTTCAGTATCATCTACCCATTTACAAATACTTTACTCTCTATTTTTACCCTGTGGTTATTTTTTATTTTATTAATAATAATTTTTGGTATTTTAGGGATAGGCTATTTAAAATATAAAACCCCTCAATTGAAAATTTTTTTATTAAGTATTATTAGCCCTTTCTTACCATTCCTTTTTTTGTTTGCTTTACCGCAAATTATTATTCATAAATATATACTCTCTGCCGAAATATGCTCCTTATTTTTGTTGCTTATACCATACAGCTTCATATGTACACAGCTCACGGAACGCATATTTGATATGGAGTACTATATAACTCGCTTACGTCATTATTTTAATTTTTCATTTGCTTTTACAGTGTGGCTATTAATAGGTCTCTACTTGATAACTGATTTATCTATTTCAGGAATGACAGAAATTTTCCTTTTTTCCTTCTTCTCTTTAATAGCACTTTTCTATATTAAAGAAAAAATAGATTATCATAAGCGAAAAATCCTTTTTTCAACAAAAGGGGATTATATTCATAGAATGTATACGACCATTGATAGTATTGGAAGAGTCGTAAAGATTGAAGACTTATTGGAGAAATTTGTTCACGAAGTTGCTTTACATCTTGAGATTAATCATATAGACGTACTAACTTATGATTTACAAACACAACAAGTTACTTTTTTAAGCAAATCAAAAGAATATACACAAAATCAAATGGATGAAGTGTTACTAGAAGAACTACGTTTAGGGGATATAAAGAAAACTGAGCATTTTTATATTGCTTTTATTCACCAAGATATAAATTATAAAAGGATACTAGTCGTAGATCATAATAAATCTATCTATCTAAAGGATGAGGAATTATTATGGCTAGAATTATTGCTTTTATATTTAAATAATTTTATAGAAAATACTAAAATGGTGGAAGAACTTTTAGAACAATTAAAGCAGATGAAAGAAGCAGATAATAATCAGTTGCCGTGGCTCAATAAGCTACTTTGGCTACGATTTGAACAAGAAAAATATCAATTAGCGCAAGAGCTTCATGATACGATTTTACAAGAGCAGCTCCATATTGCTAGAGAAATGCATGAAGTGATTCATGCAAAGAAAACAACAAATGTACAAACGAACCTATCTAAAGTACATGACCATATGATTGCATCGTTGACTGATTTAAGAGGTTATTGTGAAAATTTAAAACCTCCACTATTAGATACATTAGGATTAAATGCAGCGCTTGAGAAACTTATTCAAAAAGTTCATAAATGTGCTGAATTTGTTTTGATTTACACCATTGATCGTCTTTATTTAGAGGATGAGCGTTTAAACTTGATGATTTATCGGATTTTTCAAGAGTTAATAAACAATGCGTTGAAGCATTCACATGCCAACATTGTAGAAATTTATCTCTTAGAAACAGATGGTGGCTTTGAAATCAATTATTCTGACGATGGTGTAGGATGTAAAATGGATGAAATCATTCTTGCGGATTCAATGGGAATCAGGGGGATGCAAGAGAGGGTACGGGCCTTTAATGGCAAGTTTTCTATCAATACCAATATTGGAGATGGAATGTCCATTCGAATTAAGGTATATGAAGGAGAACAAACCCATTCCTATGGCTACGATACTTATAATAGACGACCAACTCATAGTAGGGGATAAAATATTACAGTCGTATACTTTATTGTGCCAAAAGCATCTGCTAGGAAATCAATACAATAGATAAGAAAATGTTGAAGAGCGCATTTGTTGAAGTTCAATCAGAAGAAAGTAGTTGAACTTTATGAAAATTGAACAATACCTCACTATGAAAGAATCTATTTTTATCAAATAGATTCTTTCATGTTGTTGAAATACTATTATGTCAATGACATCAAGGTGACAAATCAAAAAGTATAGCCCTTTTTCAAAACGAGGGGTTGATCTCCGTTCCGACTGAGTGCTTTGTTGCTGTCGCTTCGCTTTCGCACAGAGCAAAGCTTCCTGGGGGCGTCCGATGAGCCGCTTGGGGCAACAGATGTTTTTTGCGCGAAAGCGAAGCGGCAGCAGCAGGAGGTTGGTTACGAAGGCGTTGTCACAGGACGTGACGGTTTTAGCCTTCGTTCCCCTAATCTGCTCGCTCCAGGGTCTCATCTGTGACGCTGTGAATCCCCGAGGAGTCACTCAGTCTACACTCCAATCAACCACTGCTCATAGTATATTTTCTCTGGTATTCCAAACAAATTTAAAGTAATAAATTGAAGTCTTAGCCATCACTTTATTATGCAAAAATGGAGCTTTGATAACATTTTTTTTGCGAAAGCAGAGCAGTACTTTATGTAAAGTTACAAAGTAGTTTTATGCATAAAATATAGGTTAATAGCTGTAGAATTTGTACCAATATTCTATCCATTTAATGATGGTGAGTAACATGCTTTTACTTTACTTTTCTTTTGAGGGAAGAAAATATTTAAAGTTCTACACTATTGCAGATTGGAGTGCAAGGCTACTCGACTCCCGTGGGATAGCGAGACAGACGAGAAACTGAGGCCAACACGATGTTGGTCACGAAGGCGTTGTTGCTGTCGCTACGCTTTCGCACAGATAAATTGTCACAGGACGTGACGCATTTAGTCTTCGTTCCTCCAGCGCAGGAAGCGGCTCGTCGCTCGCCCACAGGAAGCCTTGCTCTGCGCGAAAGCGAAGCGTCAGCGGCAAAGCGAGTAGCCTGGAACGGAAATCACCTTCATTTTGACTAAATATTCACAAAGAGTCCCTTGACTATTTAATTTTTCAACACTATGAAAGAATCTATTTTTATCAAATAGATTCTTTTTTTTTCGTAAAATATGGTCTTGGTAGTTGAGTCCCGTTTTCATAAAAATTCACCATTTACAATTTTAATTCTCCTGTATTAGTGTTTACAAGATCTTTAAGTTAGTAGTCTTCGTTTACAAGTTCATATTTAATCTGTTCACATAGTGCAGCTTTTCTAATTTTTTTCGTTTAACATGCACCATTTTACAGCTTCATTAAAACCCACCTGCTATAAAATAGGGCTATAACTCCTTCCAATGACCGAAAAGTACATTATTTATTAAATTTGCTCTTTTCCACTTTCTGTTTTCACTATAATTTCTGACAGCCTACTCTTTCGAATAGATTATAAACCAATACATCCATCCTTTATTACCACTCATCCATTTAAAATTTAGATTTTTTCTTTAGTAGTCAGCATTCTCGGTGCCTCTAAACGATTATTATCTATCTAAAATCAACAAATTTTTTATGGTATTACTGCTATATTACAAAGATATCTTAAAAAAATATTATAGTAAGAATATAAAGAATATTTTAAAATTTAATTTACATTTATAAAAATTATGATAAGATTGTAATAAATTACGGTTATACAGTAATTATTCTTCTGTTAAGAGAAAGGAATTCAGTTATGGAAGAAATTTTTCAAAAGATAAAGCAATTAAGGTTTGAACAGGGTATGACTTTGAAAGAATTGAGTGAAAAGACAGAATTATCTGTCAGTTTTTTATCCCAAATTGAGAGAGGAACATCATCTTTAGCTATCACATCATTAAAAAAAATTGCTGACGCGTTTGGTGTGAAGATGATTCATTTCTTCGAGGAGACGGAAGATCTAAATTACGCAGTGAAAAAGCAAAATCAAAAACCTTTTAAAATAGAAAGCTCTGATTCTACTTATGTTAGGTTAAGCAATAACTTTCCAGATAGAAAAATAGAGCCATTTCTCGTAACAATAAAGCCTCTTCAAAAAGAAAACGAACCATTTAAACATCCGGGTGAAGAGTTTTATTACGTTCTAAAAGGTGCAGTATTATTCACTATTGACCAGACAGAATATTACTTGCGTGAAGGAGAAGCAATACATTTCCCTTCAAATCTCACTCATATATGGGAAAATCCTTTAAATCAGGAAACTGTATTACTTTCCGTAATCACTCCAGTTATTTTTAGTTAAATAGATAAAAGGGAAATTTATCTAGTTGTTTTAAGATTTATTTACTTGAGGAATATTAGAATTTCAAAACGAATCCATTCATTTTAAAGATCTTATACACTATTACTTGATCTTTCGACAATCGAGCAATAATTAATTGAATGTTCCTCAAGCCAAATTGCGTGCTAAAAATTAATATATTCAATTTTTTGAATTGTGAATCTATTGATTTCTGCAGTACTATTCTAGCAATTATTTTTAACAATACTTTTGAAAGAGGTGAAACTGATGACATTACTAAAAGTGGAGGATTTGACGATTAAATTCAAGTCACGCCAAGGTGTTGTCAAAGCAGTAGATAATTTAAGCTTTGAACTAGACCAAGGAAGTTCATTAGGAATCGTTGGTGAAAGTGGTAGTGGCAAAAGTGTTACCTCCCTTACTATAATGGGACTTTTACAAAATGCTAATACTGAAATCACTGGAAATATTGATTTTGATGGTTTAGATTTGTTAAAACTCTCACCTCATGAAATGCGGAAAATTAGAGGGAATTCTATATCAATGATATTTCAAGAGCCAATGACCTCACTTAATCCTTTACATACTTGTGGTAAGCAAATTATGGAACCAATCTTGATTCACCAAAAAGATGTAAGTAAACAAGAGGCAAAAAACCAAGCAATTGAATTACTAAGAATGGTAGGAATTCCTTCTCCTGAGCAGAGATTTCATGAATACCCACACCAAATGTCTGGTGGTATGCGACAAAGAATTATGATTGCCATTGCTTTAGCTTGTAATACTAAACTATTAATTGCCGATGAGCCTACTACTGCATTAGATGTTACTATTCAAGCTCAAATTCTAGATTTAATGAACAGTCTGAAGAAAAAGAGGAATATGAGTATTATTATGATCACCCATGATTTGGGTGTCGTGAAAGAAATGTGTGAGAAAGTAGTAGTCATGTACACTGGACAAATTGTTGAAAAAAGTCCAACTGAGTTAGTTTTTGCCGATCCTCTTCATCCATATACAAAAGGATTGCTTAATGCTATACCTAAAATTTCTAGTAAAGTGGAAAGACTTGAAGCGATTGAAGGTAGTGTCCCTGATGCACTGAATATGCCAAAAGGTTGCAGTTTTCATCCTCGTTGTAAATATGCAACAGAGAAATGCAAATTGGAAGCCCCACCATTATTTAAACTAGAAGATGGTCGTGAAGTAAAATGCTTTATTTATGACGGATCTGAAAAGGGTGGTGATGTGAATGGTTCAAAATAATTCCAATAATATAGCTACAGTATCGAACAGCAATGGCACAGAAAACATTTTAGAGGTTTCACACTTAAAAAAGACCTTTCATATTAAAAGCCCAGATGGGAAAAAAGGCTTGCTTAGAGCAGTAGACGATGTTTCTTTTACGATAAAAAAGGGTGAAACTTTTAGTCTTGTCGGTGAAAGTGGATGTGGTAAAAGTACATTAGGCAGGACATTACTTGGTCTATATGCACCTGACCAAGGATCTGAAATTTTATTTAATGGCGAGGATATTACAAAGTTCTCAAAATCAAAACGGAAAAATTTTGCCAAAAAGGCACAACTGATTTTTCAAGATCCATCTGCTTGCTTAAATCCACGTAGAACCATTAAGCAAATTTTATTAGAACCATTCAAAATTCATAAAATACAAAATGGTGAAGCAAAAATTAAAGAACTAATGGATATGGTTGGTCTAGCAAATCGTTTCCTCGATAGATTTCCTCATGAAATGTCAGGAGGTCAGAAACAAAGGGTTGGAATTGCTAGAGCATTGGCACTAGATCCAGAGCTTATCGTGTGTGACGAACCTGTCTCAGCTTTAGATGTGTCAATTCAAGCACAGGTCATTAACTTACTAGAGGACTTACAAAAACAATTGAACCTTACTTATCTATTTATCTCACATGATCTCAGCGTTGTACACCATATTAGTGACCGAGTCGCAGTAATGTATTTAGGTAAAATTGTTGAATTGTCTACTCGTGATCAACTATATGATAAAACGAAACATCCTTACACAAAGTCGCTCCTTTCCTCTGTTCCAGATATTAGCGATGAACATCGAGAGAAAATTATTCTTAAAGGGGATGTTCCAAGTCCATCTAATCCGCCTGCCGGATGTCGGTTCCATACAAGATGCCCTGTAGCGATGGATATTTGTAAAACACAGGAGCCTGACTTTATTCAAACTGATAGTAAGCACTTTGCAGCATGTCATTTGCATACAAAGTAAACTATAAATTTATTATAAAAGGGGAATTTGGATGATGAAAAAAATTTCTTTACTTTCTATCCTATTGGTATTGGCTCTATCACTTATCGCCTGTAGCAATAAAGAAGAAAAAACAAATGAATCTGGAGGCACATCTAACACGGATACAATCGTTATTGGGGTTGCTTCCGACTGGAAAACATTAGATCCAGCTCGTGCTTATGAAGTGTTTGGGAATTTCTATTTCTATGCAACATATGAGAATTTATACACGTTGGAAGGATCAGATCTTACACCAAAGCCAGCACTTGCAAAGGAATATACGGTAGACGAATCTGGACTTGTGTATACATTTAAGCTAGATGAGGGTCGTAAATTTTCGAGCGGTAATGCTGTAACTGCAGAGGATGTAGTATTTAGTTTTAATCGTACAATAAATTTAAAAGATAATGCCTCTGCACTTGCAGAAGGAGTTGCTAGCGTGGAAGCACCAGATGACAAGACTGTTGTTGTCAATCTTAAAGAAAAGGATGCATCATTCCTTTCAAAACTTACAAGTAATGCCTTTGCAGTTGTAGATAGCAAAGTTGTGAAGGAACAAGGTGGTTCAGATGCAGCTGATGCAAGTTCAACAGATGCAGCCACTACTTATCTAGATGGGGCATCAGCAGGCAGTGGTCCATATGTATTAACGAAGTGGACTCCAAATACAGAGATGGTTCTTGAAAAGAATCCGAATTATACAGGTACTGTGAATGCGAGTAAGATTATCATCAAAGAAATTCCGGATCCAAATACACAAATTAAAGCACTTGAAAAAGGTGAAATTGACGTAGCATTAAGCGTTGGACCTGACCAAGTGAAAAGCATCAAAGAGGGTGGAAATGCCAAGGTAGTATCTTCACCAACTTCAACAATTTCATTCTTACTAATGAATAATAGTACTGAAATAGGAAAAGAAATGGCGGACCCACTTGTTCAGCAAGCTGTTCGTTACGCACTTGACTATAAAGGCTTCCAGCTATTAGCAGGCGATGGCTCATTATTACCAATGTCATTTGTTCAAGATGGTTTTGTTGGTGCAAAATCTAGACCAGATAATTATCAAAACTTAGATAAAGCAAAGGAATTGATGAAGCAGGCAGGATATGAAAAAGGCTTTACAGTACCTCTAACAGCTGCTAATTATGATTCAGAAGGACTTTCGTGGGTAACAATTGCTGAAAAAGTAAAAGAAGATCTTGCGAAAATTAATATTAATGTAGAAATTCAAACTGGAGATGTTGGGGTTGTTATCGAAGACTATCGAAATGGAAAAACACCATTCCTAGTGATGCACTGGTCACCTGACTACTACGATCTAAGCAACCAATTAGCATTTATTCCAGGTGATATAGTAGGAAAACGTGCAAACTGGGAGTCTTCAGCAAATGCAGAATTAGTAAGTTTAGCTGAACAAGCGAAAGTGGAAATTGATGTTACAAAACGTGCAGAAATTTCCGAGAAAATGCAGGAAATAGTTGCTGAAAATAGTCCATATGCATTCTTAGTACAGCACCCTAAATCATTTGCTGTAGGTGCGAACCTTGAAGGTGTTACTTACAACGACCTTTATAAATTACGATTAAATGAATTAAAGCTTTCAAAATAATTTTTTACAATTAAGCAGCTACTCGTAGGTAGGTAACTACATACGGTAGCTACTTACCTGAGATTTACTAGGAAGTTGTATTTTAGTTGGGAGTGTGATCCGAATTGCTTAGATTTATTGCTAGGCGTCTAGTGTTTCTGCTTTTCTTATTATTTGGTGTGGCACTTTTCGTTTTTATTCTTTCGCATTTAGTACCGAGTGATCCGGTTGCTGCGAATTTGAGCCAAAGTGCAATGAATAATCCTGAAATTGTTGCTGCTTTTAAAGAAAAGTGGGGACTAGATCAGTCGCTTTTTAGTCAATTACTTCTGTACTTCCAACACTTATTGACGGGTGATTTGGGTACATCAATACGAACAGGCAGACCTGTGTTTGATGATTTAATGCAGTTCTTCCCAGCAACATTGGAATTATCGATAGTGGCAATGGTGATTGCCTTAGTATTAGGTATTCTATTTGGGGCAATCTCTGCTATTTTCAGAAATAAGGCTATTGATCATATCATTCGTACTGTTTCTATTAGTGGGGTATCTATACCAAGCTTTTGGTTTGCTTTAATCATGCTTAACATTTTTTCTTCAGTTTTAGGCATTACGCCTGGACCAGGACGAATTGATGCACGAGCAACAACTCCTGAGGGAGGAACAGGATTACTTCTTCTAGATTCAATTATTAACGGGAATTTTCAATTATTCGGTGATGTGGCTATGCATTTGATTCTGCCAGGAACGGTATTAGGATTCTTTACTATGGGACTAATTGCTCGTCAAACAAGATCTAATTTGCTTGAAGTGTTGTCAATGGATTACATACGCACAGCTCGTTCTAAAGGTCTGAAGGAATCTGGAATTATCGTTAAACATGCGATTTCCAATGCAATGATACCAGTCATTACAGTAGCTGGAATAGGATTTTGTAATTTACTAGGTGGAATGGTGCTAGTTGAGAATATTTTTGCTTGGCCAGGAATTGGACAATATGCCTACCTATCTGCCGTTTCACTTGATTTCCCAGCTATATGCGGTGTGTCATTATTAATTGCTTTTATTTATGTTGTTATTAATCTACTAATTGATATCCTTTATGGGATTATTGATCCGAGGGTGAGGTATAAATAATGAGAAAATTTAGCTCTTTTATCACTCAAAAAGGATTTCTTTTTAAATTGGGATTATTCATTTGTGCATTTTGGATTATCGTTGTCATTTGTGCACCTTTAATCGCTACACACAGTACAACTGTACAAGATTTAACCATTCGATACCAGCCACCGAGCTTATCACATTTCTTTGGTACTGATGAGTTGGGACGTGATGTATTCTCACGTGTTATGTATGGTTCTAGAATTTCTCTAACAGCAGGTATAATTACCGTGATAACTGCCTTTTCTTTTGGTATTTTCTATGGGGGAATAGCAGGATATAAAGGCGGGAAAGTAGACGAAGTAATGATGCGTTTCTCAGAGCTTATTATGGCATTTCCTCCACTTATTTTAGCGATGGTAATTGCAGCAGCGCTTGGTCCAAGTATTATAAACTCAGTAATTGCAATGGCCATTATATGGTGGCCAAACTATGCAAGATTGATGCGTTCAATGGTGATCTCCTTAAAAGAAAGCGAGTATGTTACTGCTTCTCGCGTGATGGGTGCTTCACATGTTCGAGTTCTGTTTTTAGAAATTTTACCGAATAGCTTTGGTCCCTTACTAGTTATGGCAACACTTGACCTAGGGAATGCAATCTTGATGTTTTCTGGATTAAGCTTCCTTGGACTAGGAACACAGCCGCCTACACCTGAGTGGGGTTCAATGGTATCAGATGGGGCAAAGGTTATTCAAAATTGGTGGGTATCTACTTTCCCAGGGTTAGCTATCTTCTCTATTTCTATTGGTGCTAACTTCGTAGGGGATGGTTTACGAGACTTCTTAGATCCAAAACTTCAAAAAGAATAGGTGGTAAATGTAATGGAAAAAATTAATATTAATCAAGTCGAGCCCATTGGTATGCCAATGTATGAAATGAAGAAATTTTTTACAAAGCAAGGGAATTTTCAAGAAGTGAGCATGAGTGTTATTTCACTAACACCTGGCGAACGAGTTCCAGCTGTGGGCATGAGCCGTCATGATGAAGATGAGTATTCTTATATTTTCAGTGGAGAAATTGAAACATACAGTAATGGTGAGTACAGTGTGGAAAAGGCTGGAGATGCAACACTAATACCTGCTGGCGAAGAGCACTGGTGTGTTAATAATAGCAGTGAACCATGTATGCTCGTTTGCTTTATGGTGAAAAAAGCCGAATAATAATTGGCACCCTTATTCAAAAGTGGTCCTAAAAGATTTGTAGCAAGTCTAATAAAACTTGGAGTGTTACTAATAAATAGTTTTCTTATGGTTTAATACGAAGAAAAATGATAGTAAATAAACGTTATATTTTACAGTGAAAATGATAACTTTACTCCTGAAAAAGTTATTAGCGTAATTTTTAAGTTCAAATACCAGGATTTAAAAACTAATAAAAAACTCATTTTGATAAATTTTTCAAAATGAGCTTTTTTAGTACTTCGGAATGTTAAATATCCATTATTTGATATCATTTTTTTAATGAGTATGGAATAATTTAAATACTTTTTTTAAAGCGTAATGATATTTGAGAGCATGGTATATATGCAAAATTTCTTTCAAGCTAATTGTAAAGTTCGTCTATGATACATCAACAGAACCTTCAATTTTTTATGGAAATTATTTGTCACAAGGTATAAAAGAAACAATTAAACAAATAGGAAAGCGATTTACATTTGGAGGAGAAGCAGCAAAGGATCAGCGTGTTTATTATTTTAAAAAGAAATCATTGGTAATAAGTATGGTACACCTTCAACGATTCCATTTCCTAATTTTTTGAAAAGTTAGGAGCGTTACTAAAATGGAATGCTAGCGCGCACTTAAGCTTTTTTGTAATGCAAATTAGTTGAATAACGTTAAATTAATCAAACACCCGAATTTTAAGCTAATCTACCTACATCCCCACTTATTTTTACGTCAATACTAGGAATAAGTTCATTATTCCCTAAAAATATGTAATAATTATAAAAGATTTTAGAAATGGAAGGTGTATATATTGGAAAGGCTTACGCATAGGAAAACATACTTAAAAAATTTAAGAACAAATTTAATGGTCTTAGCGAATACGCAAGATGATGTATTATCCGAGCTGCCTTTAATGGAGCAGGAAATTATTGCGCTTTGTGAAAAAAATTTAACACAAAAGGCGTTTTTGCAATTCGATTCACCAATGAAAGAGGAACTTGAAAATCCACTTAGTTGCAATGCAGTGCCATTCCTTGCTCATCAGCTTCAGAAGAAATATAGTGATTATAAATTGGAACTCATGTTAGAGCAATTGATTAAACGCTATGAGTTAAAAATCGAATGCTTTAAAGAACCATTCCCTTTTCATATACCATTATTTGACATTGGACAGCTTGCTACAGTAATTTTAAAAAGCTTAGATGGATATTTTTCAAGCATATATGAGGATACTTATTCATTTAAGAGAATATTAACTTCTTTTAAATTACCGAATTATCGTGCCGAAACGCTCGATTTCGATCAACTTTTGATGGCAATCGACTACATCAATGCGCTGAATCAATATTACGCATATGTTAAGAAGGAAACGTTAATTCCTATAGATCCTGAAGAATTTGACGTGGAATGTATGACAATACATAGGAATCTGTTTATGGAAGGCGCACCGATTCGAGAGAAACGCTTTTCTTTGAAAAAAATTCCAGCCTACAAAGGTCGTATAACGGAAATTCAACTAAATAAAGCAATCTTCGAAAATCCAGTATTAGCAAAAAAAGTTGGCTCGATTGCTTGTTTACTTTTCAATTATTTTAAAGAAATGAAGCCGAAATATATTGAAAGAATTCAACCAGATGTGGAGCTTGGAGTAAAGGCCTTCGCTTATCTTCATGCTCAAAATCCAATTAGCTATGAATGTGCGGAAAAATCTGGACTTGTGGAATACTATGCTTTTGTATCTGAATGGCTTCGATACGACGAACATATTTTAAATAAGCATATTTTATTAGACCAAGGCTTTAAACATTTACTTAAGTTAGAAAAGGAAGAAAATATTGATGATCTTCCGTCTTTAATAACGTTAGACTATTTCATCTATAGCAGCCCTTATTTATTTGAGATTATTTTAATGCAAATCCAAAAAGATTCTCCAGCAGCTGCAACCTTAAAAAAGTGGACAGAACAGATAGATTCAATTGCCAAAATATTTATCGATGCCGGTATTATTCAATCAAGGGAACAGACAGATAAAACTGGTTGCCCTTCATTTGAAACGTTGATTTATTGCTTGCATTACATTATCGGTGCATTAAATTTCTATATGCTTCATCAAAAACTGTATATTTCTCAAAACGAGCTTGACTATATAATTGCAGACATTCGAACACTGATTCAAGAAATTCAAGAATTTGAGTTTTAGAATTAGTTTATTTATTGGCTAAACGCTGCAACAGCTTTGGCAGGGTAGACATGAACAGTGCTCAAGGACAGTAGCAGCTATCTCGCTATCGTGCTTGAGCATTTTTTGTTGTAAAAGAAACTATAGATTTTGCCGTTATGGATAAAATGACGTCTAGGCTAAAGTGCTAGCTGCTCGAGTCGCTTCAAAAATAGCTACGCGTGGCAAGCACGCTAGACGATTTTCTCCAGTGCTTGTCGCAGCCTGCCCATTTATTTTTTTGACGCATGTTGGTATTGGTGGTTATTGAGGAAATTTAAAATTAATCTTATGTTCTTTTTCATTCCAAATAAGGTGAGCATTAAAAGTCTTTTCGCCTTTTTTTAGTCCTTTAATTAAGTCAGTTTCACCAGTAGCCAACAGCTTTCTCAAATTAGCTTGTGAAATGGTTTTACTGAGTATTTTTTTTGAAACTGAGAATTTACAGTTTACAGTTTTATAATTTGAGCAACCGTAAAAAGTACCATGATCTATTATTGACCCATCACAAAGCATACATTTTCCAACAACTTTTTTTACTTTTTTATATTTTTTATTAAAAGGATTATCTTCAGTAATTTTATCCACTTCATTTTGATTAAATTCCCATATCTTTTCACGATCATTAGCATCTGTAATCAATTTGTAAGCAAGCTTTTTTACTTGTTCCATAAATACTTTAGGTGAAGCATTGCCTTCACCAATTTCAGAAAGTCGTTGCTCCCATTTGGCTGTCATGGAAGGGGACGTTAAGATACTTTCACCTAGTGCCTCAATTAGTAACATACCTTTAGCCGTTGCAAAGACTTGGTTTTTATTTACCTCGATATAGTTTCGATCTTTTAACGTACCAATAATGCCTGCGCGTGTAGCTTCCGTGCCTAATCCTTCTGTTTTCGATAAAACTTTTTCTAATTCTGCATCCTCTAAATGTTTACCAGCTGTTTTCATTACGGTAATTAAATTACCCTCTGAATAACGATTTGGAGGCTGGGTTTCACCTTTTTTAACGTTCACTTTCGCAACGATTCCTTGCTCATTATCATGTAGTAAGGGGAGCAGTTCATCTTTGTCTATAGATGAGCTATCTTTAGAATGATAAATAACCTTACGCCAACCTTCTTCCATTAGCACTTTGCCCTTAGAGATGAATTCTGCACGTTTATCCACAAGTGAATGAATTGTCGTATAAGCAAATATGGCATTGTTGTAATGTGCTGCAATGACTTGTCTGGCGACTAAATCATAAATCTTTTCTTCTTCTGTACTTAGCTTTGCTATGTCTGGTACTTGCTCTGTAACAATAATGGCATGGTGATCAGTTACTTTTTTTTCATTCACATACCTTTTATTATTTATAATTGAACGAATCGGTGGTGGAAGAATACCTTTATATTTATCGATATTACTTAAATGCCTTAGTATCGTTGGTAATGTTTTTGCTTCTTCATCCGTTAAAAATTGTGAATCAGATCGTGGGTATGAAACTAAGCCTTTCAAATAAAGTTTTTGTAAAATATCGAGCGTCATTTGCGGTGAGAATTTATAGGCTTTGTTTGCTGTAGCCTGTAACGCCGATAGATTGAATAACAAAGGTGGTGCATATTCCTTTGTTTCTTTTTTGATGCTTGTAATTTCTACGTTCTTATTGATGCAAAAATTGGCTGTAGCAATTGCTTGTCGTTCCTCTTGAAGTCTTGAAATATTGTTCTTCTGCCATTTGGCTTTTAACATTTCTCCATCAAAATTAAACTCAGCTTCCACTTCCCAAAATGTTTCTGATTTAAAATTCGCAATTTCATGCTCTCTCTTAACAATTAGTGCAAGTGTAGGTGTTTGTACACGTCCAATTGAAAATACATCTTTCACACCATTTCGTTTAAGGAGTACAGTGTATAATCTGGATGTGTTGATGCCAATTAGCCAGTCTGAACATGAACGACTTAGTGCTTCAAAATAAATATCACGTGTTTTCTCTTCAGGTAGTAAGTTTGCAAACCCATTTTTTACTGCGCTTTCTGTTAAAGATGATATCCATAGACGTTTCATCGGTTTATTAACACCGCACACTCTCAAAATGGTGCGGATAATTAATTCACCTTCACGCCCAGCATCACCACCAATGATGATTTCTTGAATGTCGGGTCTTTTTACTAAACCTTTGATTACATTAAATTGTTTATATTTTGATTTTGTCACTTTATATTCGAATCGATCTGGAATAATCGGTAATGTTTCTAAAGTCCATTTCTTCCATGTTGGATTATATTCCTCAGGTGCTTTCAGCTCGCATAGATGCCCTATCGCCCATGTAATTAGTGCCCCATCTGGAAAATATGTGTTTGGCTTAACTTCAAAATAACCAGCTTTTTTTGTAAAAGAAAAGGGGGCAGCTAATTTTGCTGCTTGGTCTGGCTTTTCTGCAATTACTATTTTCATATATCCTTCTCCTATTAATAATAATTACAACTTCTTATATAATAATTATAAATTAATTTTCAGTATAACAGTTATGCAAATAATTATGTCCATCTATTGTTAGGGAATCCAATTTTGATAACTAATCTAGGCTATTATACATTGTAATTAAGTCCATTTTTATGTAGATAACGTACAGCAAGTGTCGTTTTAGAGGAAAGCTTAGTGGAGAAAACGGCAAAAGTATTAGATAGCTTGAAAAAAGGATTACCTTACGAGCATGAAATTCAATTTACCAAAAAGAAAAGGGTTTTTGACAATTTGAAAGTAGAAAGCCATAGTGCGATTATACCGACATATGTTATTCCAAAAAAACTATCAAATGATGAGGCTATTGTTTATCATGCAATAAAAAATCGTTTTATAATGCAGTTTATGCCAGTTGCAGAATTTGAGGAAACTCGCATTTCAACGAAAGTGAACAGTAGCGAGATAAAAGGAATGTTCGAAACAAAAGGGAGCATTCAATTAGTGGAAGGCTGGAAAAAGGTAGAGGACATTCAATCGACTGATGTCATTCTCCTCTTATCAATCAAAATGAACTAGTTTCTATAGTAGAGCATAAAATTACATCCCATGTCACAACTCCTCCAAAACATCATACTGAAAAAACATTATTAAGGGTGATGCCTATTTAAAATATGAGAAAAACCCCGATAATGAATATTTTAGCTGGAAGATGGAGTTTGATGAAAATACAGGTTCAAAGTAAGTACGGGCTCCAGTTTCATCAGTTTTAAATGTATACGAAAATGATAATTTACTGATGTTTTATTATTGTGTTCCTTGACTCTATTTATTTGAAAGGGAACATTATGTTATAGTGGGATTAATTCCAAAGAAAAAATATTAATAGTAATTAAAGATGTAATGTTCAGCAATTACAGGAGGTTATTGAATGGAAGTACTAGCGGATGTTTTAAATAGAAAGGGAGCTAGAAAGGCTAGTGATATTCCGAAAGAAGTATTAATGCTGCTGAATCAAGGTAAAATAGAGAGTGTTAATTTAACGGAATGGCAAGCTGTTCACCATATTACTTTATTAAAAGATGTTCTACCATACATAGGGTTGGAAGAAAAATTAGAATTTGTTTTAACTGAAATAGAAAAGCAAAAAGTAGAAACAGGAATGAAGGCAATACGTTTAATTGGAAGTTTATTAGATACAATCGTCAAAGATGAAAGTGCTACTAACAAAGAGAATATTATCAAAAAATGCTCTCATCATGTATCGGATAGTGTACGATGTTGGGCAGCATTTATGAATAAAAGTAATGATTATACTTTAGAAGAGAAATTGTTGTATATTCAGCCTTTTGCCGCAGATCATCATTTTGGTGTTCGAGAAATTGCTTGGATGGCAATTAGAGAGGATCTTTCAGCAAATATTGAGAATAGTGTAGATTTGCTAATTGAGTGGGCGAAAAGTGAAGACGAAAACATTCGTAGATTTAGCTTGGAATCAATTCGTCCTCGTGGAGTATGGACCAAGCATATTGAAATTTTAAAAGAAAAGCCCCACATTGCGCTCCCCATTTTAAATTTATTAAAATCAGATTCATCCAAGTATGTTCAAGATTCTGTTGGTAATTGGTTAAATGATGCTAGTAAAACGCAACCAGATTGGGTCAAAAACCTTTGTGACGAATGGCAAAAAGATTCTCCATCGAAGGCAACAGAGAGGATCATTAAAAAGGCTCAAAGAACGATTGTGAAAAATTAGCACAATCCTATTGAATTGCACCCCGATTGTTCAGACTCGCCAATCTGACAATTGGGGTGTATTTGTATGATTTTTATTTAACTATTATTTTACAAAAGGATTTTCAATATAAGGTCCTGTCACTGTAATCGTCATTAGCTGGGCAGCCATAAATTTAGGTGAATAAGGCATATCATTTTCTAACCACCAAACAATAACCTCGAGAAAGGCAGCAGCGAAATATCTGATGGCCATTTCATGGGGAACTGTAAGCTTTTTATCATCAGGTTGCATATAATTTATGCCATTTGATACAAAATCAATGATTATATCCTTCATACCTGAGGAGAAATAGGGAATGTTTTTTTCTGTTAAAAATACTTTGTATAATTTGCTGTTTAAAGAAATTTGTTCAAATAAGTGCATAAATGTATCATGTGGCTGATCCTCAACTTTAAAAAAATCCAATTTCATCTTGTCATCAAATGTAAAGTTTATACTTCCGACTAAATCACCTAGTATTTCCTCTGAGCTTTGAT
Source organism: Lysinibacillus sp. NPDC047702 (assembly GCF_050272555.1). Taxonomy (NCBI): domain Bacteria; kingdom Bacillati; phylum Bacillota; class Bacilli; order Caryophanales; family Bacillaceae; genus Lysinibacillus; species Lysinibacillus sp. NPDC047702. The sequence continues at coordinate 139,738 of NZ_JBNNMG010000002.1, forward strand.
AAAGTAAATCGAGTTTATCACGATAATGTAAATAAAAGGTAGCGCGATTTAAGGTTGCTCGTTCTGTTATATCTTGTACAGTAATTTTGTCATAGCCTCGTTCATCAATTAACTCCACCAATGCATCCCTTAGTAATTGGCGTGTTCGAATGACACGAGGGTCCATTTTCTGTTTTTTCTTCGACATTTTCATGCTCCCTGTATTATTTTTTCTATTTTAGCAACACTAACAATTTTATTGTTGATAATGCATCAAATGGCTAAATTGTGTTGATTGCCCTTTAATAGATGGCTGATATAATTATCTTAACGACACAGTGTCGATAATACAACTAGTTGTTAATGTGTTCACGAATTAGTCATTTTATGAAATACAATAAATCGTGCATTCACTTTTTTAGAATGAATGCTAATCTAGAAAGGATGTTTTATATGGGGCGTTTAGCTGGTAAAGTAGCTATTATCACAGGTGCAGCAATGGGAATGGGTGCTTCAGAAGCAACATTATTTGCGAAAGAAGGGGCAAAGGTAATCGCTACAGATGTTCAAATCGAGCCATTGAACAAGTTGGTCAAGGAAATTAAAGAAAGCGGTGGCGATATAATTGGCATCCAACATAATGTGACATCAGAAGAAGAGTGGAAGTCTGTTATTGCTGAGGCTGTTAAGGTATATGGAAAAGTAGATGTGCTAGTAAACAATGCTGGTGTTTCTTCACCAAAAACGATTGCCAACATGGAAATGGCGGAGTGGAATAAAATTATGGATATTAACCTAAATGGCTGTATCATAGGCATGAAATATGTTATTCCTGAAATGCAAAAAGCAGGAGGCGGCTCAATTATCAATATTTCTTCAATTGGTGGCATTGTTGGGATGGCAGGTACAAGCCCATACACAGCAGCAAAAGGAGCACTTCGTGTTCTATCAAAATCTGCGGCTATTGAATATGGTAAAGATAAAATTCGTGTCAATTCTGTACACCCAGGGATTATCGTTACACCAATGACGGCTCCAACAATGGAAGAAGGAGGAGCACTACCATTCTATCAAACATATACACAACTCCCTTATTTCGGTGAACCAGAGGATGTTGCTCATGGTGTAGTCTTTTTAGCATCGGATGAATCTCGTTTTATGACAGGTGCAGAATTAGTCATCGATGGTGGTTGGACTGCTATTTAAAATTAAAGTAGAACAATAAAACTAGGTGTCACAGAATGTGAGCCTAGTTTTTTTGTTTATCTGTAAAATTCGCGGGAGAGAAATCAAGGGAAAAAGTTAAGAAGCGGAGTAATTACTTGGCTTAAGAGGAATCTGTCAAAGAAGTGCTCAGGTTCCCAAGAAAACCGCTCGGGTAGACCGAAGTGCTCAGGTTCCCAAGAAAATCGCTCGGGTAGACCGAAGAAGTGCTCAGGTCCCCGAGAAAATCGCTCGGGTAGCCAAAGAACTGCTCAGGTCCCCGAGAAAATCGCTCGGGTAACCAAAGAACCGCTCAGGTCCCCGAGAAAATCGCTCGGGTCAATCAAAGAAGTGCTCAGGCCCCAGAGAAACTGCTCAGGTAAGCCAAATAACTACTCAGTTCCCAAGAAAACCGCTCGGGTAGGCCAAAGAACCGCTCAGCTCCCCGGGAAAACCGCTCGGGTAACCAAAGAACCGCTCAGGTCCCCGAGAAAATCGCTCGGGTCAATCAAAGAACCGCTCAGCCCCCAAAGTTAATCACTGCCGAACAGTTTCAAATAGCTAAAAGACTATAGCTCGCCAAAGTTTAAAATAGCACAAACATCACTATTTTCTCAGCATATCATAATGAGGTAAGCGTTTTCTTTTATTTATATAGAAGAAAGCCATTACATTTCTGTCAAAATGGGAACAAAATCAGGGGAAGAATCTTGCAAAAAATTTAGTAAAATCAACACATGTCCTAATGACGATAATTTCCGAAAACTAGACGATTTAAGCTAATTCAGACAAAGATTTGTACGAATATATGAATTTCATAAAAAATATTTGTAAAAACCTTAACTATTTCATATGAAATCCGTATAATAAATCAAACAGTGCGAAAATTGTCCATTTTCTATCGGTAAATTGCGTGAATTTTTTAAATTGTATTGACGTGAGGAACGATAATTTGTACACTGTGTACATTCAATTGTTTTTTGGAGGAATACAATTATTTTAAATAGTTAGGATTTGATAGATATGATCGTATGTAAATTTGGTGGAACATCTGTAGCAAGTGCAGAACAAATTCAAAAAGTAGCAAACATTGTAAAATCTAATCCGGCACGTAAAATCGTTGCCGTTTCAGCACCAGGGAAACGCTCTGGGGATGATATAAAAGTAACTGATTTATTAATTCATTTAGCAATGGCAGCCGTAAAAAATGATGATACTGAAGAGAAAGTCCAAACTGTAGTCAACCGTTTTAAGGCAATTGCAGATGGTTTGGCATTAGATAATGCCATTTGTGACGTGATTGCGGATGATTTACGTGAACGTGTACAGGGCGATAAATCCAATAAGGAATTATTTATTGATAGCATTAAAGCGGCAGGTGAAGACAATAATGCTAAGCTTATTGCAGCATATTTCAATTCGATTGGTATGCCGGCACGATATGTAAGTCCAAAAGAGGGATTAGTGGTCAATGATTTACCTGAACGCACTTATGCATTACCTGAGGCATATATCAATTTAGCACCACTTAAAAACACAAAAGAAATTATTGTTTTCCCAGGTTTCTTCGGTTACACTAAAGCGGGCGTATTGCGTACATTTGACCGTGGTGGCTCTGATATTACAGGCTCTATTCTCGCAGCAGCTGTGGAAGCAGAGCTTTATGAAAACTTTACGGATGTGGATTGTGTGTTCTCTGCGAATCCGAAAGTCGTGAATGATCCAGTGGAAATTAAAGAAATTACGTATCGCGAAATGCGCGAATTATCCTATGCAGGCTTTTCCGTGTTCCATGATGAAGCGTTGATGCCTGTCTACAAGATTGGGGTGCCAGTTAACATAAAAAATACAAATAATCCATCAGCCCCAGGTACTCGTATCGTACCAAGCCGTCCTGTAACAGGTCGTCCGGTTACAGGTATCTCGGCAGACAGTGGCTTTTCAACTTTATATGTCTCTAAATATTTAATGAATCGTGAAGTAGGCTTTGGACGTAAGCTGCTACAAATTTTAGAGGATGAAAATATTTCATATGAACACACACCGTCTGGTTTAGACGATATTTCTGTCATTATGCGTTCCAATCAATTAACACCAGACAATGAAGCACGCATTTTGACACGCGTGAAAAATGAATTGCAGGCAGATGATGTGCAAATGCGTCATGGCTTTTCAATGATTGTTATTGTGGGCGAAGGCATGCGAAACAATACAGGTTTAGCGGCACGTGCAGCTACTGCGATTTCCAAAACAGGTGCAAATATTGAGATGATTAATCAGGGTTCATCTGAAGTAAGTCTAGTTTTCGGTGTGCTCCAAGAATTTGAAAACAAAATTTTACAAGCGCTTTATGGAGAATTTTTTGCACATGTGCAAGCATAAGGAAATAAACACTAATCCTTTTACCTGGATTAGTGTTTTCTTTTTAGCTAGAATACGGTAAAATCGAGGACGTACATAGATAGGAGGGCTTTCTGTTGAAAAATTTATCATTTGGTATGCTGTTATCAGTGATTGGGATACTATTTGTGTGTCTTACAATCATGGATGTTTTACCATCCTCGACAAAAACTATGAAATTTGTCTATATCGGCATTGGCTGGATATTCATCATTGCTGGGTCCGTTATTCGGTTTAAAAATTTAAAACAAAGACAATAAGTCATATCAAGAAATTAAATTGTTTTAAAACATAAATTTATGATACAATTTCAAAGAAAATGAATAATTTGAGTAGTTTGAAGTTGTGATGCTGTGCGAAAATTCAGAAGTTTCAAATTGAGGTTGATTATTAATATAAAAAATGGACAGTACAAATTCTTCTTTGTAAGAATTTGTTTTTTTATGGCTGTAATCGCCATAAGTAATTGTTCTAATTTTGATCTAGGAGGCGATATAATGCCAATATTTCGTAAAGAGGATATTCATATTTTCGAACATTATGTTGCTCTACAGACAGATTCACCGATGAAGGTCGTATCCTCAGCTATGCACAATGCAGGCTTTGGTTATTACACACATTTCATGAATCGGTCAGTACCGTATACATATGATGAACGGAAGCCACATCTGGAATTACAACAATTTTTACAAAAAGAGGGCTTTCCAATCGATAACACTGTGGCAATGATGACAGCTGTCTATGCAAAATTTGCTACAATTCGGGAATTTACCAATGAAGGAATCCACCTAATCGTTATGATAACGGCTGGACTCGGCAATGCCGTAGATATTACACGTGCCTATCATCGTCAGGAGCAGTATCATGTGGGCACAATTAATACTTGGGTACTAATTAATGGGAAACTATCAGATGAAGCTTTATTTCAGGCGATGATCTCTACAACAGAGGCAAAGGTTAAGGCCATTATCGATGAAGGTATTATTGATCCTACAACTGGTACACAAGCTACTGGTACCTCAACAGATAGTTTGCTTATTGCGTCAACAGAGGAAGGGGAGTACCATCAATATGCTGGCCCGATTACGATGCTAGGAAAAGTTATAGGTTATGGTGTGTATTCGACAATGCGAGAGGCGATTCAAAAATATAAAAAAGATAAAGAGGAGAATTCATGATGATGGCATTGGTCGTTGCCTGTATCATTGGGCTTGTTTATGATTTATTAGTGGGTGATCCTCCAAAATTGCCACATCCAGTTCGTTGGATTGGAAAGCTGATTCAATCTCAAACGGAATTATGGAATAAAGGGAAAATGAGAAAATTCCGCGGCATGGTCATGGCACTTGCTGTAGTGGGCACAACTATGTTTGTAGTGACGGCTATTCTCCTAATAAGCTACCAAATCAGCTTGCTATTAGGGATTGTGGTGGAAGGGCTTCTTATTGGTATTGGACTGGCTCAGCGCAGCTTAAAGGAGGCTGCAATGGCAGTGTATGAACCCCTTGTTAAGGGGGATTTTGCAGAAGCTCGTGTGAAGCTATCTTGGATTGTTGGCCGTGATACCGAAAACCTAGGTGAGGATGAGATTGTGCGCGGTGTTGTAGAAACAGTGTCAGAAAATACAAGTGATGGTGTAACAGCACCATTATTCTATGCTTTTTTATTTGGCGCCATTGGTTTATGGGGTTATAAGGCAGTAAACACATTAGATTCGATGGTTGGCTATAAAAATGATAAATATAAAGATTTTGGCATGTTCTCTGCGAAGCTCGATGATGTTCTTAATTTTGTTCCGAGTCGTATCACAGGCCTACTCATTGTATTTGGTACAAAAAATGAAACGGATGTACCCCTTAGAAAACGCCTAGAACGCTGGGCACAGGATGCCAAGAAGCATCCCAGTCCAAACAGTGGTTATTTAGAAGCAGCAACAGCTGTACAACTAGGGGTACAGCTTGGTGGTAGAAACACCTATCAAGGGGTTGTATCACACCGAGCAATTATGGGAGAAAAATTAGTTCCCTTAACAAAGGAGCATATCGCTACATCCGTTATACATATGAGAATAGCGACATTACTCTTTACACTTATTATGTTAGCAGTGGAGGTGTTAATATTTGCAATTACCTAATCATGGAGCGAATCCACAAAATGTCTATCGGCAGCTAGGGCTTGTTATGCCAGAAGAGGTCTATGATTTTAGCGAAAATGTTAATTCTGCAGGGCCGCCTCCGTTTGTGGAGGCACGCTGGCGAACATTTTATCCGCTTATTCAACGATATCCGGATCCAGATGGTGAGCCATTCCTCACAAAGGTTACAGCTTTTCATCATGTAGCAAAAGATTCTATCTTACTTGGAAATGGGGCATCTGAGCTTTTTACTGTACTTGCTAGACGCTATGCATGTAAGCGTGTCATCATTGTCCATCCAACTTTTTCAGAATATGAACGAACATTGCAAGCTGTTGGTGCAGATATTGTATCGATTATCGTAAAGGATATCGTTCAATATGCATTACCGATAGAGCAACTAAAGCGAGAAATGGTGAACGCTGATGCTTTATATATTTGTACACCCAATAATCCGACAGGCGTGCTACCTCAAAAAGTAGAGCTAGAACAGTTGATTATACACGGAGCAAACGTAAACTGTGAGCTTATTATTGATGAAGCCTTTATTGACTGGGTGGATGAAGGATGTTCATTAATTGGACATGTATCGAAAAATCCACATGTGCTTGTTGTGCGATCGATGACAAAAATGTATGCTATTCCAGGATTGCGATTGGGCTATTTAGTTGCGAATCCAGCAGTTGTAGGAGAGCTAAAGGGTATGCTTGCTCATTGGAATTTAAATGCCTTTGCGCTTGTTATAGGTGCGGGCTGCTTAGATGAGCACCACTATTGTCAGCGAGCTATTACTTATGCAAAAAAACAGCGAGAAACAGTACAAAGTTATTTACAAGAAAATGGTTGTCAGGTGACAAACAGTGTAACCAATTATGTATGTTTTGCATTACCCAAAAATCAGTCAGCAGATGCATTTTTTACGTATTGTTTATCGAAGGGTGTTGTACTGCGCCATACTAAAAATTTTCTAGGATTAAATGGCGAATGGTTCCGTATTGGTATAAAAGATATTACGGCTATGACTTATTTACATAACTGTTTGCAGACTTGGTTTAAAGCAAATTAGGAGTGAGAAGAGTGACAACATTTTATCTAGTAAGACATGGCGAAACGATGTGGAATAAGGAACATCGTTTGCAGGGGTGGTTAGATTCACCATTATCTGAAGTAGGTGTTTTACATGCGGAAAAGCTACAAAAATATTTAAAGAAGATATCTTTTGCTGCAGCTTTTAGTAGTTCAAGTGGTCGGGCAATGGAGACACTGCACATTCTTGTTGATGATCGCCAGCTCTCAACATTTTATGAGAATGATCTAAGAGAAATTTATTTAGGAGACTGGCAAGGTAAAACGGTTGAGGATATTCTAAAAACACACTGTTCAGAGTATGAATTATATACGAATTATCCTGCTCAGTTCGTTGCTACTCATACCGAAAGCTTCGGTGCAGTGACAGAACGGGCAATGTTTACGCTTAAGAAAATTGCAGAAAAATACCCACAAGACAATGTCTTAATTGTTTCTCATGCTGTCACAATTAAATGCATTATTAATGCCATTTTAGAGCGTAGTATAAATCAGCTATGGGCAGAGCCGTTTATCAACGGTACAAGCGTTACGATAGTAGAACACGTTGAACAGCAATGGCATGTGAAAGAGATAGGTACCATTAATCATCTGCAATAGGAGGTGTTTACATTGCCATTGATTTTCATTACTGGTGGCGTACGCAGTGGTAAATCCCATTTTGCAGAAAAAACTGCGATAGAGCATTATCAGACGAGATCGGTGCAGGCATTGCGTCTTATTTATATTGCGTCTGGAATTGCACTGGATCGTGAAATGGAGAAACGAATACGACGTCATCAGGCTGATAGACAGTCTCATCAAATCCCATGGCTGACGATTGAAGCCCCTTATAAGATGGTAGATTCGTTTCAAAGTCTAAGGGATGGTGACGTTGTATTATGGGATTGCGTCACAACATGGCTAACAAATGCTTTTTATGAGGGCTTTGATAAGGGAACGCCATGTGTAGAGCAGTCGGGCTGCTTAGAGGAGAAGCTAAGTGTTTTAAAAATAGCTGTAAGGTCGTTACTTGATAAAAATATCACGCTTATAGTTGTTTCGAATGAATTATTTGATGAGCCCCCGTATCTCAATGAGGAGGTAGAATTATACCGACAAATGCTAGGGGATTTACATCAATGGTTTGTTTTGATGGCGGATGAAGCTTATGAAATAAATTATAGTATCGTAAAAAAATGGAAATGATGTCCTTGAAACTAAAATGAAGGAAGGCAAGACGATGAAAAATTTCTGGCATAGTCTATTACTTGCATTTCAATTTTTTACGGTTTTGCCAGTACATAAAGAATTATCTTTAACAAAAGGAACTGTTACAGGAATGTTCGCCTTTTTACCATGGGTAGGTGCATTAATGGGTACTGCAACAGCGGCAGTGATCTACAGCTTAACCGAATGGACTGCGAGCAGTGAGATATTACTGTCCTTTGTGATTATTGGACTATTCGCTTTATTCACTGGGGGTTTACATTTAGATGGTTTTATTGATATGGGAGATGCCTATTTTTCGTATCGGGATCGTGAGAAGCGGTTAGAAATTTTGGATGATCCGCGTGTCGGTGCATTTGGTGTGCTCTCTGTGTTATTTTTAGTGCTAGGAAAATTTGTGATACTGCATGAATTATTCATGCAGCAGAAATTCGCACTTTGGATGCTTATTTTTGTTCCATTATTAACGAGAGTCGGCATGAGCTTTTATTTTATGTCACTGAAATGTTCAAAAGAAAAAGGGCTTGCCTACTTTTTTAAATCCAATATTAAGCAATATGTACTTGTTGGTTTCATGCTTATCTCATTAATGGTAGCCTATACAATCGTATACCTTATTGCAGGCTTTACATTTGTACCAATTGTGCTTCTAGCGGTTTTAGCTATGGCTCTTGTAGTTTTTCGGCAATTTACACTACGCAACTTTGGCGGCGTTTCTGGTGATTTACTCGGCGCTTCCATTGAGGGGATGGAGGTAGTATTATGGGTAACACTGTTATTGTGCGCTTAATGAGGCATGCACCAACAAAAGAGAATTTGGAAAAGCGTTATCTTGGCTGGACTGACTCATCATTAGCTGATACATCTATACTACCAATTGTAGATAAAAACGCTATGAAAGTATATGGCAGTGATTTACGACGTTGTAGAGAAACGGCTGCTCATTATTTTCCGAATGCTGCTTACATAACTGATTGGCGATTTCGAGAGAGCAATTTTGGGGAGTTTGAAGGAAAAACGTATGAGGAGTTAAAATCTGATTGTCGTTATTGTGCATGGTTAGATGATCCTGTGCTGTCTCCACCCCCAAATGGGGAGGGCTTTGCTGCATTTTGTCAGCGTGTGAAGGATGGTTTTTCTTCGTTACCAAAGAATGAGGATGACTATTATGTTGTTGTACATGGTGGTGTTATACGAGCCTTGCTTGTATATTTTGCCCCAGTGGAGAAGCCCTTTTGGTCGTACAATGTACCACATGATAAAATGTTTACCTTAACATTTTCAAGGAAAGCTTGGGAGGAGGGAAATAGATGCATGTCTTTATCGGAGGCGCCTATAATGGAAAAACCGACTATGTTATGACATTACTTGGAGATCAAGATGTTGAGTTAGTTGATGGTTATCTGCCTGAATCTATTCCTGTGTGTGATGTATTAGTTATAAAAGGCTTGGAAAAGTGGCTTGTCACACAAAATCTAGAGGAGGATGAGGCTCTTGTCAAAGCCATTCTAACAAGACTACAGGCTCTAGAAGAAAATAGGACATTGTATATCATAGTTACTGATATGGGACGCGGAGTTGTGCCGATGGAAAAGCAGGCACGATTACTACGTGATACTTGTGGGCGGTTGTACCAAGCTTTATTTGCTGAAGCAGAACGTGTCGTGCGCATTTGGTACGGAATCGCAGAACAAATTAAATAAGACAGAAGAGAGGAAATGGAATGAATCGACAAAGATTGACGAAATTGACGCTCACAGCCATGGTAGCCGCCATTTGTGCAGTTGGAGCGGTGATTAAAATACCAACAATTATATCGACTGCTGCGTTAGACTCTGCTCCTGCATTTTTAAGTGTCGTATTTTTATCGCCAGTTTTAGCGGGAGTTGCAGGGAGCATTGGGCATTTTATAACAGCCTTAACGACTGGATTCCCATTCGGACCATTACATATCATAATCGCAGCAGAAATGTTTTTCGTTGTCTGGATATTTGGGATGATGCATAAAAAAGGTATGCATTTCTGGAAATGGCCTGTGGCACTTTTTTTAAATGGTGTAGTAGCACCGTTACCATTTTACTTTATCATAAGTCCAGCTTTCTATTGGGCGTCGCTGACTAGTCTTCCGTTGGCAACTCTTATTAATTTAGTTATTGTTGCCATCGTCATACCGATACTCTCTAAGGTGTTTCTACGTAAGGATGGGCGAGTACATTGAGAAATGCTGTTAAAATAGGCGGGCTTATTGCGACTACTGATAATGCTGCAGCGATTGGTGAAAAGCCACATGATATTGTGTCAGCTTCAGATAAACTCACGGCTTACTTTACAGCGCGTGTTACATTTTTAGAGCAGCTTGCAGCAAATGCTTTACCTACACATATTATACTAGCTAATTTTTCAGGAGATGCTGAATGGTCTCGTTATGTGGCTGGCATACAGCAAGTGTTTGAGGAGGCTGGTCTAATATGCCCGCAGATAGATGGTAGTACGGAATCCAATATGCCAACTTTACAATCTGCTTTATCGGTTACAATGCTTGGTGAGACGCAAAAACGTACATCTTACGAGCTTGAGCACCTTAGTTGGTATACGTATGGACTGCCACTTATAGGCAATGAAGTTCTTGCGCAGCCAGAGGATGTTGCACAGCTTCAAGCTATATACCATGCATGGAAAGAGGAAATTGTTCAGCAGGTTTGGCCTGTTGGTTCAAAGGGGCTACAAGCAGAATTTACCCAGCTTTTTGGCAAAGTACAGGTTGAAAGTGTATTAAATATTGAGAAAAGTGCTGGGCCTTGTACTGTAATATTACTTGGGATACATCCAGAAAAAGAGCAGCTGGCACAAAAAATTTTTTCTAGAAATTTTAAAAAACTATGTTAAACTACATCCTAAAAAACGGATATCATTGAGCAGTGATCCAATCAATATGTAAAAGTTAATGTAGAAGATAACGGCTTTGATGATTTAGAAGATGAAACCACGTGAGCACAAGCTTGCGTGGTTTTTTAGCTAGCAATTAGGTTGATATTGACGATTTGTATACTTTTGTATACAATTGTATGCTGTAGAGAAGTTCTCGATAGTCTTCGGGTTGGATGTAGAGCGGTTGGTTGCTGACTGGGCATAGTAGTAGCAATCTAATGATCTGGGAGGTTAACGATTCGGCAATAAAATCAAGAGTACACTGTGACATACAGATAGAACTAAACCTCAGTTGATTGTAATCTACAATAATATCAAAGTATTACGTGACTCGAAAAACTTCTTCGCAATTGGGAATGATTTTCAGTTATAATGAGAAACGAATGATTTAACAGGAACGGAGTCGAAGGAATGCAGGCAATTAAACAATTAGGGCGCTATTTAGGACCCTATAAATTTTTTACATTGATTGCACCGCTGCTGATGGTGCTAGAGGTAACGATGGATTTACTTCAGCCCACAATTATGCAGCATATGATTGATACAGGCATTGCTAATAGCGATAATCCATATGTGCTGAAAATGTTTGTTTGGATGCTGATAAGTGCAGTGCTAGGACTTTTTGGAGGAATTGGTTGTTCATATTATAGTTCAAAGGCAGCGATTCATTTTGCTTCAGATGTTCGCCAGTCATTGTATGAGAAAATGATGACGTATTCAGCAAAGGAACGTGATAGCTTTACAACAGGAAAGCTAATTACTATATTAACGAGTGATGTGGAAAGTATTCAGCGTGCGTTTATGATGACATTGCGTATTTTTGTTCGTGGACCACTGCTATTTATCGGTGCGGTTATTATTGTCTTTGTAACTGCTCGCGAGCTATTTTCCATACTGCTAATTATCGTACCAATTTTAATCATTGCCATGTACTTTTTCACGAAGTATTCAGGTGTGCTGTATCGTAAAGTACAAGAGGCGATTGATGGTGTGAATACAAAGTTACAGGAAAATTTAGCAGGAATTCGTGTTGTCAAAGCCTTTCGTCGTGAAACACAGCAAATTGAACAATTTAGTAAACATAATGATGCACTGACACAGCGTTTTATTACAGCCGAGCAAATTGTTGGCGTGCTTGTACCCTTTACTATGTTTGTGGTTAACCTTGGTATTGTCGCAGCACTTTGGCTTGGGGCAATTAAAGTGGAGGCAGGAACATTACAGGTAGGCGTGATACTAGCTTTTATCAATTATTTAACAATTATTTTGAATGGCTTGATGTCTTCGAGCATGGTGCTGATGCAAATTGCCCGTGCAATACCTTCTGGTGAACGCATCATGGACGTTTTAAATAAGGAAGTGACAGTGAAAGAAGCAACAAATGCGCTTGCTACTCCAATCTATGGTGCAATTGATTTTCAAAATGTCAGCTATCGTTATTATGATACAGCTGAGGATGTCCTCAAAAACATTACCTTTTCCGTGAAGCCAGGGCAAACAATTGGTCTCATCGGCAAAACAGGAAGTGGAAAATCCACGCTAGTAAAACTTTTACCACGCTTATTCGATCCTACTAGCGGTGAAATACGCTTGGATGGAAAGCCAATAAAGACGTATGCATTGTCAGCTTTACGTGAGTATATTGGCTTTACAGCCCAAAAAGCATTACTGTTCTCAGGCAAGATTGAGAATAATATCCGTGTAGGAAAAGAAAATGCAACGACTGAAGAAATACAAAAAGCATTGAATGCAGCGTGCGCCACTGAATTTGTGGAACGACTTGATCAAGGCATCGCCCACGAACTGTCACAGGGAGCAACGAATCTTTCTGGTGGACAAAAGCAACGACTAGCCTTAAGCCGTGCGCTTATCAGGCGGCCAGCAATTTTAGTGCTGGATGATACAACATCTGCATTGGATAGTGCCTCCGAAAAACATGTGCAACAAGCCATTCATGAGCAATATCAAAATACCACAACATTTATCGTTGCCTCAAAAATCGCTTCGATTCAGCAGGCAGATGTCATACTTGTGCTAGAGGATGGAGAAATTGTTGGTCAAGGCACACATCAACAATTATTGCAAAATAACAAAACCTATCAAGCAATCTATGCTTCACAGCAAAAGGCTGGTGAACAATCATGAATCAAAGTCAACCAAAGCAAATGAATTTTGGACGTGGTCCTCGTATGGGTGGCCCAGCTGAAAAGGCTAAAAATCAAAGGATCACAATATACCGTGTATGGCAATATGTTAAGCTGCAAAAAATTGGACTGTATTTCTCTATATTTTTTGTTATCGCCGCTACATTTTTAAGCTTAGCAGGCCCATATATGATTGGACATATCGTTGATGATTATATTATGAAAAAGGACATTGCTGGAACGATTCGTCTAGGTGTTGTCCTAGCTGCCATTTTTACAATCGCCTCTATTTTTACATGGCTACAAACATATGTCATGATTCATGTAGCAATGAAAACCATTCGCACACTACGACTGGAATTATTTAAAAAACTTCAAACTCTCACACTGAGATTTTTTGATCAACGAGCACTTGGTGATTTAATGAGCCGTGTCACGAATGATATTGATAATTTAAATACGGCCCTTGCACAAAGTGTGACCCAAATTGTTTCATCCATTTTAACAGTGATTGGTGTTAGCATTGCGATGTTTTCACTTAGCTGGCAGTTAGCTATTGTCACATTAATTATTATTCCACTTATTGTTTTTACGACAAAGCAAATTGTAAAACGTAGCAGTAAAAACTATGCAGCACGTCAACGTGATTTAGGCAAGCTTAATGGCTATATTGAGGAAATGATTACAGGGGCGGAAGTTGTCACACTTTTTGGGAAGGAACAGCAAACAATTGACACATTCCATCAACAAAATGAAAGCTTACGCAAATCGGCACAGCGAGCAGAAATTACGTCAGGTCTACTTGGTCCAATCAATAACTTTATGAATAACCTAGGTCTAGCAGTTGTCATTGGTACAGGGGCATTTTTATCGGTGCAAGGAATTGTGTCAGTTGGCGTCATTGCAGCATTTGTCACGTATACACGTCAATTTTTCCGTCCGCTAAATCAGTTGTCCAACCTATTGAATACCTTTCAATCAGCAATTGCAGGAGCCGAGCGTGTTTTTGAGATTTTAGATGAACCATCAGAGATTGCAGATAAACCACAGGCTATTGATACCCCATCTTTAAAAGGAGAAGTGAAATTTCAACAAGTGTCCTTTAGCTATTTACCAGGGAAGCCAGTCCTGAAAAATATAAGCTTTCATGCTAAGGCTGGGGATACTATTGCGCTTGTTGGACCTACAGGATCTGGAAAAACAACTATTATCAATTTGCTTACACGTTTTTATGATGTGGATGGCGGTGAAATTTTGATTGATGGTCAAAACATCGAGAATTATAAAATGGCCACAATCCGTCAAAGAGTAGGAGTCGTTTTGCAGGATACGTATTTATTTTCTGGGACTATTCGGGAAAATATTCGTTTTGGTAAGCTAGATGCGACAGATGCAGAGGTAGAGGAAGCGGCGAAAATAGCCAATGCTCATAATTTTATAAAATATTTACCAGCTCAGTATGATACGCCAGTACATGCAGGAGGCGCAAATTTAAGTCAGGGACAACGTCAATTACTTGCTATTGCCCGGGCAATTTTGGAAAATGCAGATATTTTAATTTTGGATGAAGCGACATCCAGCGTAGATACGCAAACAGAGGTCGATATTCAAAAAGGCTTGCAGCATTTAATGCAGGGACGCACTAGCTTTGTAATTGCACATCGTTTAAAAACCATCGAGAGTGCCGATCAAATTCTCGTAATTCAGCAGGGGGAAATTGTCGAGCAGGGTAATCATCAGCAGCTAATGCAATATCATGGTATTTATCATAATCTCCAACAAAAACTTTTACTTGAGCAAGTAGAGTAAACGTAATTTTATCTTGATTCAGCAGATGTTTTTGTACCGAAAGCGAAACGTCAGGTACAGAATCCCTCTATCTCTATAGATAGCAAAGATGAATGTGGTTTTTTCCTATTCAGTGGGCGTATAAACAGCCGCTGAATCAATATGTGGATATATAGTTTTTTATTAGATTGATGTCATGCTATGATAAATGAAAATACTTCCATAGACGGTGAGGTACCCACATGTACGAATTAAAAACGAAAGAAACCGATCAAAGTGTCATTGAATTTATTGAAAATGTTGATAATCCTAAAAAGCGAGAAGATGCTTATCGACTCTTAGATATTTTTACAGAGGTCACTGGTTATGAAGCAAAAATGTGGGGGCCAAGTATTATCGGGTTTGGCAAATATCATTATCAATATAAAACTGGCCATGAGGGTAATGCACCCTTAACTGGATTTTCTCCGCGAAAGGCTAAAATCAGTCTGTATTTTGCCCCAGATGCTCCTGAGCGGGAAAAATTATTATTGGATTTTGGCAAACATACAACTGGAAAAGCCTGTGTTTATATTAATAAACTCACAGATATTGATGTGGAGATTTTAAAATTGCTTATCAAGCAAACTGTGAACTATACTCAATCCATCTATCCAGAACAATAAGTAGGAGCTGTCTAAAAAATTTTAGGCAGCTTTTTTGATTAAAATTCTACAAAAATTAATCAGAAATTTATTTTTACCGTATATCCTTTCAAGTAACAATTGAAAGGAGAATTATATGAAAAAAATCAAGAAAATTTTAGTGTATATAGGAGCGTTTCTTTTACTTGGTATAGTCACTGTATGTATGTTTCATCAAATTCAGCTACATAGAGAAGCAGCTACTTTAAAAAATAAGGGAACATTGGTGGAGGTTGATCATCATAAAATCAATATCTATATTGAGGGGCACGGTAAGGAAACCTATGTCTTTATGGCTGGTTCTGGCATCGCAGCTCCCACTTATGAGATGAAAGGGCTTTATAGCAAATTCTCGCAGGAGCATAAAATTGCCGTTATAGAAAGAGCAGGCTATGGTTTTAGTGATATTACAGATGATAACCGAGACATTGATACTATATTAGAGCAAACGAGGACCGCTCTTCTACAAAGTGGTAATAAGCCTCCCTATGTACTAGTTCCACATTCAATTTCCGGTGTTGAGTCTATCTATTGGGCACAAAAATACCCTGAAGAAATCAAGGGAATCATTGCGCTTGATATTGGTTTGCCAGATCAATATGTGAAGCATAAAATGGGCGTAATCGATACTTGGATGGTGAGGGGAGTTAATCTATTAACAAAAATAGGCTTGCATCGTCTAACGCCTTCACAAGTTTATAACCCACAAGTAATGAAGCAAACCTTTTTAACAGATGAAGAAAAAGCTATTTATAAGGCATTGTCCTATAAACAATTTTTTAATGATAATATGAAGAATGAGCTATTACAAGTCTACGAAAATAGTTTACAATCAGAAAAATTGCCAAAACCTCAACATATACCGATATTATTTATTGATGCGGTTGCAGAGGAAAATAAGTATACAAAACAAAAGCGCAAGGATTACAAAAATTTTGCTGAGCAATTAAACTTGGCGGATGTGAAAGAAGTGAGAGGTACTCATAGTATTTATTTATATAGACCCGATGAGATTTATCAACTTGCAATGGCATTTATGAAAGAAAAAGTAGACAGCAAAGAAAGGTCGATAAAATGAAAGGTTTTACGATTTTAATCGTAGAGGATGATCAAATGATTGGTCATTTACTGCAAAAAATAATCCAACGAGAAGGCTATGATGTAGTGTGGAAAACAAACGGTAAAGATATTAAGAGTATTATCCATCAAATTGATTTAGTGATTATGGATATTATGCTACCAGGAGAAGATGGCTATCAGCTAACAACGTTTATTAAAGGCTTAGGCTTACCTATTCCTATTATCTTTCTGTCAGCTCGAAATGACATTGAAAGTAAGCTAGAGGGATTAACGGTTGGAGAGGATTATATGACAAAGCCCTTTGAACCGAGAGAGCTTCTCTTACGAATGCAAAAAATGCTCAAGCAGCATTATGGACCATTAACCCAAATCCAGCATCTCTTGATAAACACAGAGCAGCGTAAGGTATTTAAGCATAATGTTCAGGAGGAGATTGTTTTGACTGCTATTGAGCGTAAAATCTTCTTTTATTTATTTGATAATCGAGATAGAGTGTTAACCAAGGATCATTTTTTTGACTATCTATGGCCACTGGAGGATCGAAATCATAATATCATCAATGTCCATATTAAAAAAATTAGAACAAAAATGGATGATCCTGCAGGTACTATTCTTCAAAATATTTACGGGGAAGGGTATCGTTTAAATACCTATATAAGACAATGACATTAAAAACAAAATATCGCTTTCTATTATTTTCTGCTATTATCAGTGTTCCAATTGTATTATTAGGAATAAGTGTGTTGATGTCCATTATCTATGAGTTCGCCTTTAAAACAAAAAATCAGGACACTCCATTTCATGAATCCTTTGCATACCCAATGATGTTAGGTGTGTTCTTTTTTTCATTATGTGTGCTGGCCTTTTTATTTTCGAAATCAATTAATTCATTGCTTACGAAAATTAATATGCTTCATCAAGCAATTCGTGACTTAGCAAGTGATGAAAGAACACCTCATACATTAGAAGTAGGCAGTGAAGATGAAATAGGACAGCTTATCCAATCGGTCAATATTTTAATTGAACGAACAACCTATCGAGAACTAGAATTAGAGCAACAACAGAGGTTGCAGAAGGAGCTTCTTCAAAAGCTAAGACACGATATCAATACACCACTCACAGCGATTCGATTACAATTATTTTATTTAGAAGAAACCCTTAAGGACCAACCAGATATGGTAGAGTCATTAAATGAGCAGATTCACTATATTGCGAGCTTAACCAATGAATTATCGTTACAATCCATTGATAAAGTGGAAAGCTCCTATATTATAAAAGAGGAAGTGAGTTTGCCGAAATTATTGGAGACAATGATAAACAAATGGCGTTATTTATTTAGCATTCAATCTATCGAAATAAGCTTTCATCAAGATTTATCAGAATTATTATGGATGAGTAATGAATTATGGCTACAGCGTTTATTTGATAATGTGTTTCAAAATACTTTAAAGCATTCCAAAGCCACAAAGTTTATGGTTGTGATTGAAAATGGAATGGTTAAGATGATGGATAATGGTATTGGCTTTGAAAAAAACCACGAACATTTTGGATTAGGATTACAGATTATTGAGGATATTGCAAGGGTTCTTCAGCTACAATATACATTGGAGTCAAACAAAGAAGGCACTTCATTTTGTTTTGTTTAAAAAATGGAATAGTAAAATGCTAAAGGGGAAAGAGGAAACAATAAAAATAATCTCAAAATCGATAATGATTTATTGTAAAACGATAAAAGTGGTGCTACAATCAAACTTACAATAAATCCGTGATGAGGTGTATTTTTTGAAACGTGAAACACTTTTTTTAAAGATTGCTGTTTTTCTAATGGGATTGCCGGTTCTTTCCTTATGTATATTTGTGGTGCCTAGAGTTGCAATGAAAGCAGCACAGCATTTTCCAAAAGCAACTTTATTCGCTGTCATTGCTGTCTATGCAACGGCCATTGCTTATTTTGTTGCCCTGTATATGACTATCAAACTTTTAAGCTATATTGATCAAAATATTGCTTTTTCAGAACGATCAGTCAAAGCTTTAATAAATATCAAATACTGTGCAATCATTATTAGTAGTCTATACTTGGTAGGCATGCCAATGATATACTATGTTGCGGAAGTAGATGATGCTCCTGGACTCATAATTATCGGGATGGTCATTATTTTTGCTTCCTTTATCGTGGCAGTCTTTGCTGCTGTGCTTCAAAAGCTCTTGAAAAATGCCATCGATATCAAATCTGAAAATGATTTAACGGTTTGAGGTGACGATTATGGCGATGATAATTAATATTGATGTAATGCTAGCTAAACGGAAAATGAGCGTAACAGAGCTTTCAGAAAAGGTTGGCATCACGATGGCGAATTTATCTATCTTGAAAAATGGTAAAGCAAAGGCGATTCGATTTTCAACTTTAGAGGCGATTTGTGAGGCTTTGGAATGTCAGCCAGGGGATATTTTAGAATACAGACGTAATGAAGATATTCAAGAATAATTACCTGAGAAGAGCTTGGTCAAAAACCAAGCTCTTTAGTGTGTGATTCAATTAGCTATGCATGTGGCTTTCGTTGCTGCATTAAAAAGATAGCTAGTCCAATGAGTATCACTACAATCCCTATAGCCTGCTGGAGAGAGATCATTTCATCTAAAATAAAATAGGCGAGGATACATGTGCCAATCGTTTCTCCTAAAATACTCATGGAGATGATTGTTGTGTTCAGCCATTTCAACAGCCAATTAAAGATCGTCTGACCTAAAATTGTTGCGATAAAAGCCAGCCCCAAAAGTGCCCACCATGTATCGGCTGAATAAGGGAAAAAAGGTTCCTGCATGATGAGTGCATAAACAGCCAAAAATATAGAACTACTACCATAGCCTACAATAGAATAAGGAACAAGTGATAAATCCTTCCTCACCGATTGACCGATAAAAAAGTAAGCGGTAATAATGCCCGCTGCGATAAAGGCCAAAATATCACCGTAAAGTGCCTTACCACTAATTTGGAAATCCTGCCAACCAATAATGAAGCAACCAATAATCGCTACAAAGCATCCAACAACGGCACCTTTTGAGAAGCGCTCTTTAAATAAAAAATAGCCGCCAACTAAGGAAAATAAAGGCTGTAGTGTCACAATGACTGTCGAACTAGCTACAGATGTGTATTCTAATGAGGCAAACCATAGTACATAATGACATGCTAAAAATAAACCAGAAGTAATGCCAAGTCCCCATTGCTTTTTAGTCAGGGTGACAAGTTCATGACGTAAACGCTTATTAAATATTAAAAAGGGTGCTAGCATAAGCATAGCAAAAAATAGCCGATAAAATGCAGTAATTGCTGATGGTGCATCAGCTAGTTTGACAAAAATAGCTGAGGTAGATAACGCAAACACTGCAAAGAATAAAGCGATGTAGGAAGATAATAAAGATCTCATGGTGTGTACTCCTATGTAGTAATTGTTATGCCAAATTCATTATAGTGTACGATAAGCAAATAACCTAGCATTTTTAGAATAGAATGGCATCATCAGTACAAATAAAAGTTTAGAATACTTATATACTAATGATGCCATATCATTAAGATAATAAAACAATTGCAAGAGCATAGCTATGATTTATGCCCTTGCAATTTTCAACTAACTTCAAGTAATGACTCAATAATCTTTTTTAATTGAAAAATGGGTGAGTACTGTTGATTATTTTTTTTATAAATAAAAACAGTTTCAATAACTTTATTTAGCTCTTTTAAATCGTAAAAGTGAATGTTTGAATAATTATAAAGATGAATTAATTTTGTATTTAATACAGCGATTGTATTGTCTATTTGTAGAAAATCGAGAATACTGCTGACCGATTTAATTTCTTTGATTGTAAAAGGAATTTGCTCGTTTTTTAGCCATTCCACCATTGCATGTGAATACATACAGCCTTTACTAAGCACAAGCAATGTAACAGGTGTACGTTGCTGAAAATCAATCAGCTGATTATTATTTGAAATCACTTCAAATGTTTCCGTCGCAATCAGGTCATAGTTTAAGTTCGGATAATGTTTAATTGGATTACTCGTTAGTGCACAATCCATCTCAGTATTGTGTACCTTTTGATTTAAAGATGTACTGGATTCAACTGTAAAATCTACATCAATCGAACTATTATTGGTCTGGAGAGCGCTCATAATGGGTGCGCCATAAATTTTGATCGTAGTATGAGAAGTGCCGAAGTGGATGGTTGTATGAGTTGATCCAATAGCTTGTAAAAACTCCTCATATTCTTGTGCAACCAGCTTTAAAAAATGTAAATATTGATTTCCCACATCGGTAATTTTTAAGCCTTGCGTTGTTCGTTTAAAAACCTCTTGCCCAATTTCCGCCTCCATTTTCTTCACTTTTGATGTTAATGCTGATTGTGTGTAATTCGTCATTTCAGCGGATTTACTTAAATTTTGCCTTTCCAATAGCTCAATTTTTAAGGCGATTTCTTCTATATTCATGTCTGTTGTCACACACCTATTAAATATTTTGATAGCCCTATCATTTTCCTCCATTTTACGCACGTAAGTGACGAGCGTAAACTCTAGGTAAATAAAATTATACTGCACAAATAAAACAGTGTAATGCTTTTGGAGGGTTTTATGAATACTTATTATAAATGGGTTATCTTACTAGTGGCTACGCTTTCTCAAACAGCGGCAACATTTGTCACATATGGCATGGGACCAATTGCCACGTTTTATCAAATTGAATGGAATTTATCATCTTTTGAAACAGGGCTGATTGTTTCAGCCGTTAATATAGGTCCCATTTTCTCAATGCTTGTTTTTGGCTATATCATGGATAAAAAGGGAGAAAAGCATATAATCGGTTGGGGCTCTATTTTATTAGGGCTATCAGCATTGCTACTTGTCTCCGTCAACAATTATACGACATTATTACTTGTATTAGTAGTTGTTGGAATCTGGTATGGCAGTGCACAAACTGGAGGTAGTACAGCCATTGTAAAATGGTTTCCAGACAAGCATCGAGGGCTGGCAATTGGCATTCGTCAAACAGGCATTCCAATCGGTGGTGCCTTAGCATCGGCATTTCTAACATATATGTACAATCATTTTTCTCTATCCTCGGTTCACATTATGCAAGGCATTGTGGCAATAGCCGGTGGTCTATTATTTTTACTGATATATCAAGAACCTAAAAATCGTATAGAAATGGCAAGCTCGTCTTATACGTTTAGTGATAAGATCAAGGCCATAAAAAATAATAAAGACTTATATCCGATTTATATAGTAGGAATCGTAATGATGACCTTACAAATGATTCTTATCGCCCATTTCATGGGATATTTACATAAGGAAGGGCATTATTCATTAACAGAGGCAGGTATATATTTAAGCCTTGTTTTGCTTGGTGGGATGGTAGGGAGAGTAGGACTTGCGTGGATTAGTGACCAATTTGCACAAAAGCGTGAACAATTATTAATTTTAGTGATGCTGAGCACGGTGATATTTACCATAAGTTTACCACTGGCTCTTCCTTTAAAGAACTTAATGATTATTTATAGTTTTTTATTCGGATTTATAGCACTTGGCTGGTATTCTTTGTTCATCACATGTGTGACAGAGAAATCCAATCCACATTATGTTGGCTTAACTGTGAGTGCAGCTTTAACCATCAATCAACTATTTATTGTGATTGCACCATCCTTATACGGCTTTTTGGTCACTATTTTATCTAGTTATCAGTTAGCTATGGACAGTATAGCAGTAATCGTTGCTCTCGGTGCATTGAATTTATATAGGTTTACCAATAAAACTTGTGATTAATCGGGATAACTTTTAGCTGTTATCCATTCCATTAATGGGATAAAATAGTGGGAAGAAGAATGTGCTGTAAATGGAGGCGTCATGAAATGAAAGAAAATAGTTCGATTTGGATTGATGCAAGTATTGATAAGGTATGGCAAGCTATTACTGAAGAAGAGCAGTTGTCACAATGGTATGCTCCAGGCTCTACATGGGAGATTTCATCATTGGCGGCCGGTGAAAAAATAATCTTCACATTAATGCCAAATACTCATAATGGACTAACTGAAAAATTACCGGTGATATTAACGATCGAAAATGTATTACAGAATCAGGAATTTTCGTTTTATTTAGATATAAAAGAAACCTTGATTGCTATATTATTAGAGGAAGCACAAAATGGTACTACTGTTGCGTTTAATATGAGTGGCTATGAGGCATCACTCGCCAACTTAAAAGCTTTAGTGGAAGGAAATTAAATAATAGACTTTTAAAGTTTCATGAAATTTTATTTTTCATGAAACTTTTTCGTTAGTCGAGGGTCTAACTATAAATGCTTCTCAAGAAAGTTGAGCGAGGGAGGATGATAAAGGTGATAAAAGAGCAAAAAGATGCTCATCTATCTCGTGCTATGACAACTTATGGCGATTATTTATTGCGCATATGTTATACATATGTGAAAAATTGGACCGTGGCGGAGGACTTAGTTCAAGATACATTCGTTAAATATTACGAAAGAATGGAGCAATTTCGAGAGGAAGCCTCTGTTAAAACCTATTTATATCGTATAGCCATTAATAATTGTCATAGTTATCTTTCAAGCTGGCGCTATAAAAAAATTCAAGTTATTGATTTTTGGGGCAAATTCATAAGCCTTTCCGATAATCCAGAGTGGGAAGTACTTGAAAATGAAGCAGAGGCAATGCTTGTTGCATCCATCGAGCAACTGCCTATTAAATATAAAGATGTACTACTATTATTTCATTTTGCTGAGTTTTCGTTAAAGGAAATTGCGAATCTGTTAAAGCTACCTGAAAATACCGTTAAGACAAGATTAAGGCGAGCGCGTCAAATGGTAGGAATCACGCTTATGGAGGAGGGATTTGAATATGGATCAGATTCGTAGTGCCATGAACAATTTGTATAAGGATGCTACATTTTCTCAGGAGCTACAGCTGAAAACCTTTCAAAAAATCAATGAAAAAACAACTAGAAAGTCGTTTATGCCTGTTATTCTTTCAATCTTTATCACAGGATGTCTGTTGTTCGGCTTGAAGACAATGCTTGAACAACATGATAATGTTATACAGTCCGCATCAGCGGTTATTTATCCAGAAAAGTCTGGTGTGGTGAAAGATTATACGGCATTACAACGACCATGGATGGTAGTCGGATTATTTTCGAGCTTCATATTATCTATCCTTGCTTTATTGGCAATCATGAAAAAATGGTATTGGCGATTACTACTATGTATCATCATTATTATTGCCATTTTGGGAAATATGTCTGAACGAATTGGTGATCGTGTTTACGTACAAAATGAAGCAGAAATTCAACAGGCAATTCACTGGGGTCCTTTTCAACCCAATACCATGACAATGCATGACACATTAACGATACCCCCTTATAGAATAGGCTACTTTTCAAGGGATAATATTAAGGGTATTTCAATCTTCAAGCATGATGGGAAAGGGTATGCATTAGAATTTAATATACAAAGTGAATTAGATTATATGAATATCATTTATTTTCGAGAAAACCATTTTATTGTTTTACCTTTATTGGCAAATCATCATATCGAAAAATTAGTAATAAACACTGGACCAAAGCGTATGGAGATAGCCATTGATTCAAATGGTGCACAATTAGTGCCAGTGGAATTGGAGGCAACCGTAGCTCCTTCACAGCTAATAATCGATGCTTATGATCATGATGGAAATAAATTTTCTCCCTACAAATCTTTAGATATTTTCTCATATTGAATGAGTCTTTACTACGTCTCAGGTCTTAGACGAATTTAAAGCGGAGGGTCGTTTTTATTATTTTGTATTCCTATATAATGAATTTATTGGTAAATTATATAGTGGGAGGAAATAAAATTGAAAAAAATAATTGGAATTGGTGTAATGATGGGTGCTTCGTTATTACTTTTATCGGGATGCTACTCAGTTTTACCAGAAAAGACCAGAGATGATACGATTCTTGTAGAGAAGGATAAAGCAAAAAAGTTAGAGGTTGATATCAATCTTGGTGTAGGAGAATTGATTGTTAAAAAAGGCGCCAAGGATTGGGTTGAAGGTACCGCTCAATATAATATTAAAAAATTGGCGCCACAGGTACATTATGATCTACAAGGTAAAACAGGAACTGTAGAGATTGAACATAAAGGCTCAACGAACATTCGTCTTGGAAAAATGAAAAATACATGGGATATTGAACTAAATGAGGATATTCCAATAGATCTCTCTATTGAAACAGGTGCTTCAACAGCAGAGCTTGATTTACGAGGCCTACAGCTTGAAAATTTAGATATAGAAACAGGCGTTGGTGAATTACTGGTAGATTTAAGTGGCGATTGGAAGAAAAGCTTCGAAACGAACATTGAAACAGGCGTTGGTGCAGCTACTGTCATTTTACCATCAACGGTTGGGGTAAAACTAACAACAGAAGAAGGGATAGGTTCTTCAAGCATAGAAGGCTTAATTTCAAAAGGCAAAGGTGTTTATGTGAATGAAGCTTATGAAAATGCTGATGTTGTATTAGAAGTCAACTCGGAAATCGGTGTTGGCGATATAACCTTTAAATTGGATAAATAGAAGTTTAGTAGGCTACTTTAGATGAAGTAGTCTACTTTTTTTGCTGAAAAGAGATGGATAGAAGCATCAAAGTGACGGATAGAAGAACCATACTGATCGATAGAAAAGGCAAATAGACGGAAAGAAAAAAAGAAATCGATGAAAGTGAAACCTTTTGCGTTAGTGAATGACTCTAAGTATTGAAAGGAGGGAAGCAGCATGGAACATGATATTGCTATCGTCAAACAGGCTATTGCAGGGAATAAGGAAGCGTTTGAGCAGCTACTCATTTTAGAGGAAGAAAAGCTATTTTATACCGCGCTTTCTTATGTTGGCCAAAAAGAAGATGCACTGGATGCGATTCAAGAGGCAGCCTGTAAAGCCTATATAAGTGTTCACCAACTAAAGCAACCGGAATTTTTCTCCACATGGTTATTTCGCATTTTAATCCATGAATGCTACCGCTTACTAAAAAAAGGGCAAAAAATGATTCCTTACGAAGAAAGTGAATTATTAAATCGTTTACAACATGAAGAAAATGTCATTGTGAATCCAATCGACTTACCGGAAGCCATAAAGCAATTAAATCATTCTCAGCAAATGGCCATTATTTTATTTTATTATCATGATTTGCCGATGAAAGAAATTTCAGAAGTAATGGAAAAGCCTGTTAGCACGATTAAAATATATTTACATCGTGGAAAAAAACAATTAAAGCGAGAATTAGAAAGGAGTGCAACGTTCAATGAAAAAGTCATTTAATGAAAATGGAAATCTTCCAGCATTCCCAAGAGATGAGGTACGTGCAGCAATTACAAAGGGCATACAACAAGCAGAGGAGCAAACAAATATGAGACAAACACCTTTACAAATTAATAGAAAAAGTAAACGTAAACCATTACTATATGTAGCAAGTGCCGCAGCTGCGTTTAGTATTATGGTTGGTTCCGCTGCATATGTATCACCAACATTCGCAAATACATTATCAAAGCTACCGATTGTTGGGTCTGTATTCAGTGACTCGGGTGTACTTGGGCTAAAGCAAGCAAGTGAACTAGGGCTAACAAGCACTATTGGAGAAAAGCATACAATTAATGGTATTTCTGTGACGGTAGATGAAGTACTCTATGATGAATCACGGATAACAGTTGGAATGACAATTGAATCTGAACAAGAATTGAACGAACTCTATTTCGGAGCAGGAATGGATTTTACGATTAATGGAGAACAACCAATTATAGGTGGCGGAAGCTATTCTGAGAAAATTATAAGCCCTACAACTAGAACAGCAATTAGTACCTTTGATGTTAAACAAATTGACAACATGCCTGATTCCTTTGAAATGGGTCTTACGTTAGAAGGAGAAAAAGGTGAGAAATGGAAGTTTACAACACCAATTAAAAAGATAACTGACATAGTATATGTTCCTGTAAATCATCAGGAGATAGTAGATAACATTCAACTGGAGGTATCCAAAATGTCAATAAGTCCTACAGGTATTGCACTGGACTATCAAGCTATTGAAAAGGGAACAATAGATAACCCGCAAGTGAGCTCAGCATTTATGGAATTCCATATTACAGATGAAAATGGTAAGGAGGTCACTTCATACTCGGGAGCTGGAAAAGGGCAATTCGAAGATGATAAATGGAAATTTAGTAGCACGAAGAATTTTGATCCAATTTCAATAGACGTTCAAAAATTAATCGTTACGCCATATTTAAGTCTTCCCACAGGCGGAGGTGGTGTGCAAATGAATGAAGATGGTACAGAAACAGAAATTCCATTTGATGGGTCATCGCTAAAAGAAGTGAAATTCCAGTCGTTTACAATAGAAGTACCTTCACAATAAAATAATCACAGTAGCGCCCATAGATTCTTTGTATGTGGCGCTTATTTTATGTTAGCTTTAAGGAAGCATTGGTTTTGAAGGAGCGAAAGTATTGAAAATTTATACATATAAGCAGCCAGCAGCAATTGAATCAACAGAAAAAATAGCTATATTTAATTATGCAGGGGAAGTATCCTCTACGGTTCAACGTATTTATACGAATGGATTGAAAAAAGCGTTTGACCATACAATGGACTATCGCTATTTTGTACGCTTTGATGTCAGTGATGTCGCTAATCAGCCTCTTTTCACATGCAAAAAGGTGTCCCGTCGTGGGCGCGTGCATTTTCAAGGAAAGGATTTTGTCACAGGCAAAGAATATATGATTGCCTATGATGGCTGGCAAATCATGCTTCCTGATTTGATCATTACAGATGGCGGCGCCAAAAAAATAAAACTGAACAAGGAAATGGAGGATTGGTCAGTATTTTCTCTTGAAGATCAACTCATTGCGCGCTGGCAGGCAGTTTTTCAGGAAACGCATTTTGATATAACGCTTCAAATTGAAGACGCTAGTCCGATTCAGCATGAAGCCTTTTTTATAGCGATTGGACAGGCTGTGTTGTTTGTAGGAGCGTAAAAGTGGTAGATATCGATAAAATGAAAAAGTTGGGCGATAAATCTAAATTATAGGGTGATAAACTTTAAAATGGTCGTGATAAATGAAGCAGACCCTTCAATCAGTTGAGGGTCTGCTTTCATAGTGTTGAAAAATTAAATAGTCAAGGGACTCTTTGTAAATATTTAGTCAATATGAAGGTGATTTCCGTTCCAGGCTACTCGCTTTCCAGTGGGCGAGCGACGAGCCGCTTCCTGCGCTGACGCTCCGTGCAGGGTCTCGTCTGTCTCGCTATCCCACGGGAGTCGAGTAGCCTTGCACTCCAATCAGCAATAGTGTAGAACTTTAAATATTTTCTTCCCTCAAAAGAAAAGTAAAGTAAAAGCATGTTACTCACCATCATTAAATGGATAGAATATTGGTACAAATTCTACAGCAGTTAACCTACATTTTATGTGTAAAACTACTTTGTAACTTTACATAAAGTACTCCTCTGTTTTCGCATAGAAAAATGTTATCAAAACTCCATTTTTGCACAATAAATGATGGCTAAGACTTCAAATTTATCACTATATCTTTGTGTGAATTGCCAGAAGAAAATACGATGAGCAACGGTTGATTGGAGTGTAGACTGAGTGACTCCTCGGGGATTCAGCGTCACAGATGAGACCCTGGAGCGAGCTATGCGAGTGAAGCGGCTCATCGGACGCCCCCAGGAAAGCACTCAGTCGGAACGGAGATCAACCCCTCGTTTTGAAAAAGGGCTATACTTTTTAATTTGTCACCTTGATTTCATTGACATAATAGTATTTCAACAACATGAAAGCAGACCCTTCAAGTCAGTTGAGGGTCTGCTTTCATTTTACATTTCTATCATTTCATTTGCTAATTTTCTGCGACTAATCCAGTAACCTTGTAAAGTGAACACAACAAATGTTGCACCTAAAAAGACGAGACTCGTCATACCTAAAGTAAAGAAATCATAATAGATTGCTGAGCCCTCATCAATAAAGCCCAGCAATCTTGTCAACACTAAGCCAATAATGGTGCCAACTGCCAGTCCATACAATAC
This sequence comes from Lysinibacillus sp. NPDC047702, assembly GCF_050272555.1. NCBI lineage: Bacteria > Bacillati > Bacillota > Bacilli > Caryophanales > Bacillaceae > Lysinibacillus > Lysinibacillus sp. NPDC047702. Next base: position 168,477 of record NZ_JBNNMG010000002.1, read on the forward strand.
AAATGACAGCACTTGTGTCAAAATCAGCTTTATTAGTCCATTTGGAGAAAGGCCAATAAGTCGCTGAATAGCATAATCACTACGTTTGGCATAAATGGTATGCAGCAATGTCTGTAATACACCAAGACAAGTAGCAGCAATTAAAATCACAAAGACACCAACAAATAGACTCCAGCGCTGGAAGGTCATTTCTTCATTCTGTAGAATAATTGACTCTTTATCCGTTAATTTCAATGCCGGCCATCGTTCTTGTAAATAGGCAAGGTCAGCTAGAGCCTGTTCAGTATTATCAGCTTCTACCATAATAGTTGTCACTATGGGTTTATCAATCTCTATCAAAGTAGATGACCAGTCCATCACTAAATTTACATGCTGAATAGGTGAATCAATAATACCGATAATCTGCAATTGACCAGAAGTGATATATTGCTGCAGTGTATAATCAAATTTACCAATTGTTAAACTGTCACCTACAGATAGATGGTGCTTTTTAGCAAATTTCTCAGCTATTAAGACCCCATCTTTGTAATTACCGTTAATTTTATTAAGCTTCCCCAATTGAGTATATTTTTCGAAATCCACGGTTGTATAGTTTTCTGGTATCCATTCATTCTCGAGCTGCAATGCAATAAAAGAATTATCACTCTTAGCATAGGCATAGGTCACGCTCGGCAATGATTCAATTTCTTTAACCAAATCAGATTTAAAGGTTGGATCATATAATTCATTATCAATTTTAATGGAAGCTTCATATTGAGAATTAATATATTGATAGGAAGTTTGTTGAACTGATTTAAATAATGAGCTACCAAATACCAAAATAACCATTAATCCAATAATACTTAGAACAATTGGCATATTTTTACGCACTTGTGGCATAAGCTGCTGACAAGCTAAATAAGCTTCTTTGCCAAAAACTGCCCGTATAGGCTTTAATGAAATATTTAACAATACTGTAAACAGGTATGGCATGATAAACAACAATATCCCACAAAGTAGTAGTGTCGCTATTAAAAATAATAAGGCACTTTTACCGCTCTCTGTATCTGTAAATTGTGCATTTAAAAATAAAAATAGGGATATAACTATAACGCCACTCACGACGATTGTTTTCCATTTTGTCCAGCGCAGACTTAATGTTTCGTTCTCTGTTGCAATTTGTAAAGGCAATAGACTTGCACTTTTTCTAACCTGCCACTGAGTTATGAATTGTAGAATTAAAAAACTCGACACGGCTATGATGAGTACAAAAACAATTGGTAGATCTGTTCGTGCGCTTGGTAATTTCATTAAGATAATCAATTGTGGTAACCAACTTTTAATAACGAGCAAGCTGACAGTAGTGCCGAGCAACACACCAAAAATGACAATGGAAGATAGCTGCAATTGTACAATAGTTCGTACTTGTTTTGTGGAGGCACCGAGTGCTCTTAATACCATTAACTGTTCTTTAATTTTGTAAAATAACAGCTGGAACGTTGACAGCAATAGGACACTTGAAATAAGTAAGATAAAGAATGACAGGACAATTATAAAAATCATTAAAGCCTGGAAATTTTTCTTAAATTCATCATATTCACTCATAATATCAACACGTAAAGTTTCATCATGCAGCTTTAATTCCATCCCTACAGAGGTTGCCATATTATTTTCTGTTTTAAATAAGGCAAACTGACCAGCGGTTTGTTCGTCACTATAATTCATCCATGTTTTTAGGACTTCATTTTGCAGAAGAATCATATTAGGGCTATCTGTACCTTTCAAAGCTGGAAGAATTTCTTGTATCGTAAAGTTGACTATGTCTGCTTCAATTTCATCTCCAATTGTTTTATTGAAAGTAATGTTTAGCGTATCGCCAACCTCTTTCTTAAAGAGGCGTGCCACATTTTCAGTAATGACAACATCTTTTGGACCAAGATTAACAGTAAAATGATAGCGGCTTTTTACTAATACATCATTTTCAACGCCAACCGTATAAAAACTTGTGCTTTTTTCATTTTCAATGATTGTATGAGCTAGAGATACACTTGACACTTTTGTCACACCATAGATTTCTTCGAAACTTTCAATTTGGCTCTTTGTTAATAGCTTATTTTGCTCAGGATTATAACCCACCATCAAATCCATTTCACCTAACAGTGCTTGAATTTCTTCCTTCATTTGTGTGTTTGCATTCCATATATAAACACTCATTGTCATCACAAGACAAATAGAAATTGTAATAATACTAATACTCGTTAATACATTTGACCAAGCTGCACGAAATAGCTTCACGGCAATGCTACGCATCGTAAACATTAAAGATCACCTCTAGTAATGAGCTTGAACTTCGCTAAAATACAATCCAAATCCTCTGCCGTTTGCTGATTCTGATAGGAATCCACAATGGCCCCATCTTGGAAGAATAATACACGATTCGCGTAGGTTGCGACATAAGGATCATGTGTAACGAGTAATATCGTTTGATTCATATTTTTTTGCAAATCTACTAAAAGCTCTAAAATTTCATCCGTCGTATTCACGTCCAGTGCACCAGTCGGCTCATCTGCCAGCAGAATTGGAGGATTTGCTATAACGGCACGAGCTATAGCGACTCGTTGCTTTTGCCCCCCTGACAGCTCACTTGGTCGATGCTTTGCCCATGCGGCAATATTAAGCTTTTCCATCATGTGCTGGACGCGCACTTTTATGTCTTTACTTGGCAGGTCATTGAGGATAAGTGGAAGTGCGATATTATCTTCAACTGATAAATCTTTTAACAGATGGAAGGATTGAAAAATAAAACCGATATTTTCTTTGCGAAATTTCGATGCATTTGGCTCCTGATAAATATCATGTGCTTCCTTGCCAAATAAAAATAGCGCACCTTCAGTTGGCTCATCGATGGCGCTAATCATGTTCAGTAATGTACTTTTACCAGAACCACTTGTCCCCATAATAGCCACCATTTCGCCTTGATAGATGGTACAATGGATATTTTTCAATGCTTGTACTGTATGATGCTTTTGTTGAAAGACTTTGGACATCCCTTCAACACGTAACACTTCTTTTAATCGTCCCTCAGGTATTGGAATCGTATTAATGACCTCTTTCAACGGATTGCACCCATTCATCTATATATGCCCCCTTTAATTGTTGTCGTAAAGCCTGTAAGCCGCGTCGTATATTTGTTTTCACAGTGCCTTCTGGGTATTGTAAAATTGTAGCAATATCTTTTACTGAGTAGTCCTGATAAAAACGAAGTAGCAGAACGGTTTTATATTTTTCCTCAAGCTTACAAAGAGAATGCCAAAGATCCAGCTCCTCCTCGATATATGTAGGTGTTGTACTAGTAAAATCCTCTAAAGTATGTGGTTCGACAAGTTGTACCGAATTTTTCTTTGCTATATAGGTTTTACAAACATTAATAATAATGCGCGTTAGCCAGGTTGAAAAATAGTGTGGCTCCTTTAACTGTGGCAGTCCCTCATAGGCACGAATGATTGTTTGCTGGAAAACCTCTACGGCGTCATTTTCATTTTGTACATAGACATAAGCCATGCGATAAAGTTTATGCTGCTCCTGTTCAATCAACTGATAAAATGCTTGCTCATCTCCGTTTTGAGCTAACTCTACTAGTGAAACGCGCTGTGTAGTAATGAAAATCGCCTCCTTCCACCCATTAGACTTCGCGAACGCCCATTTCGATTCAAGTTTTTTAAAAAATAGTAAATTTGAGGTTCATCACCAAAAGATGTGGTTGACATTTTTAATCGTAATAGTAGTTGACTGGAGCGGAAGTCAACCACAAGTTATGGTGAAGAGCCAAATTTGATAATACTGTCCAGTTTATGGTGATAAATCAATTTACTGCTATAATGTTAATAGTAGTATAAATCGATTTGAAAATGGAGGATAGTCTTGACGATGATGAAAAAAATAATATTAGCGTCTACATAAAAAACGATCCATAAAAAGTGAATGAACAAATTAAAAGAGTTAATATGATTAGCGATTGTAGGTTGTTAGTTTTAAAGAAGACGAGAAAAATAACTATCTTGAGTCAATGATAGATTCACAATAGAAGATATAGAATACAAGGACAGCAGATTGATTCTTTCGAAAAAGGGATAGCCTATCATTTTACGGTAGTGCCCCAAAGAAAAATAATGGAGGAAGTCTTGTAATAGATACTCAGCTTCTTCAAGCAACGACTACACTTGTAAAGGACCATATATCTAAATAGGGCTGATCATTAAGGAGGGGTAAGGCATGAAGAAAAAGCCTATTTATGTGGAGGTGGATATACTTGCACCTATTGAGGAGGCATGGACCTACACACAAAATCCGAAGCTTCATGAGCAGTGGGATCTACGTTTTACCTCCATTACCTACATTGAAAAAAAATCTGTGGAAGAGCCTCAGCGATTTACCTATGAAACAAAGGTAATATCAGGTGTAGTGGTGCGTGGCTGGGGTGAAAGTAAGGGAGAGCATCAGAAAAAGGATGGTACTAAAACATCCTCATTGCATTTTGGGACACCACAAAAAATTTCTCCTATTGCGGAGGGAAGAGGCTATTGGCAGTATATCCCTCATAAAAAGGGGCTGACATTTTTAACACAGTATGATTATGATGTTCGCTATGGAAAATTAGGAAAGTTATTGGACGTTATGTTTCGTCCAATTATGGGCTGGGCAACAGCGCTGAGCTTCGATGTTTTAAAGAGATGGCTTGAAAAGGGAGAAAACCCTGCCTCCCAGTATCGACGATTCTTTTTAACAACCTTAATAAGCGTCCTCTTTTGCTTTGTATGGTTATATCACGGGCTTGTTCCCAAAATCATTGTGCAGCATCCCACAGAGGTCATGCTGATGGAGAAAATACTAGAAAGAGATTTACATCAACTGAGTGAGCCTGAGATGGGGCTGAGCGAAATTGAGTTGGAGCCAAGTGAAATTGGTGTGAGGCAGAGCGGATATAGGGTAGAGCTGAGCAAAACTGATGTGGGGCTGAGCGGATATAGGGTGGAGCCGAGCAAAACTGATGTGGAGCTGAGCGAAATTGGGGTGAATCCGAGCAGAACCGAGGTAGAGCTGAGCGAATCCGAGAACAAGCTGAGCGAAACAAATGCTGAATCAAGCAAAATCGAGATGAATTTGAGTAAAATAACAGTAAAGCCAAACGAAGAAGCTGTTTCTTCGAGTAATGCTAACCAAATTGTCATTGGGATTGGCATAGCAGAGGTTTTGTTCGGGCTTTGCTGGCTATTACCACGAGGAAAGCGCTTATTGTTTGTAGCGCAAATTATTCTGTTTCCACTTTTAACAATAGGGGCTGTATTTACAGATATGACGATAGCTGCTGCACCATTTAATCCAGTGACTTTTAATCTAGCGTTATGGGTATTGTCCATAGTCGGTTTAATAATTAGTAAAGATATGCCAAGTGCCAGAAGCTGCATACGGAAAAGAGGGGAGTCAATATGACCATTTATCGAACCATATTAGGTGAGGATTTTACAAAACTGCATCCAAAACTTCAAGAGCGTTATGCATTGCCAGTAGATCAACCATTTTATGCGACAGGGGTTATGCATAAAATTGAATCGGGAGCAAAGTGGCTACGTCCCTTTTATTCCGTGGCGACTGTAACAAAATTCCTGTTCCCTGAGTCAGGTGAGAATATCCCGTTTACAATTTGTAATACTTGTCGAACGCTACCAAGTGGTGAGCTGGAAGTTGAATGGGAACGCGCCTTCCACTTTCCAAAGAGAACAAGATATTTTAATGCAAGAATGACAGTGGATTTAGTTAATAAAATAGTAAAGGATTATTTAGGTGCACCAGCTCTTTTTTATTCTGATTTGCACTTTTCTGTGACGCGTGAAGGTCGATTGGTCATTCGTTCAGGTCTTCAACGTCTGGTTTTGTCCAAATTAGAGTGTGTGCTTCCAAAATTTTTGGAGGGGCATGTTGTGGTGGAGGAAGGTTTTGATGACAAAAGAAATGTGTTTACAATTCATGTGTCCATCCATAATCCGTTGATAGGGAGGCTGATGATGGATGCTGGCGAATTTACGCAACAATCTGGCTAATCCTATTATAATACTAGGTTTTATGCTGTCAGCTATTTGTTTTTGCTTTAGCGAGCAGCCTAACTTTATGTTGTTACTTACCATTGCACAGCTAATTTTTATACCTGCAATGATAAAAATGGTGGTGAACATTTCTAGAGGCGGCGATGTAATCATTGCCGCAATGATGGTTGCAGTTACGATGCTTCACTGGTGGACGGAAGGGTGGCTAGCCATTGTTCTAGCTCTTATCTATGTTTTCTATACAGTGTTTATAGCACTCCAAGGGGTAAATCGGTTTTTACAACGTGGCTTTACAAATTTAGCGGAAATTTCGATTGATCTTGGACTTATGTACTTATTTATAGGGGGACTTTGGTTTTTTGCTTTTATTGCAAAAATCGATACAGGCTTTTCCCCATTAATTACATGGTTAACAGCCATCCATTTTCATTACTCAGCCTGCCTGTTAGCCATTTCAATTGGTCTTTTTGGACGTATTCATCAAAGCAGATTATTCAATTGGATTTTTGTCGTTATATGGAGTGGACCGTTTCTTGTTGCTCTAGGCATTACGTTCTCTACAATACTAGAGGTTTTTTCTGTGGGATTATACATCATTGCTATTTACAGCTTATTTATACTTGTGCTAAAAACTAAGCTTACTGCAATACAAGGATTACTATTACGTGTCTCCTATGGTTCTTTATGTATCACAATTTTATGGTCAATCATGTATGCATTAGGTAATTTGCTTGGATATTTTTCTGTTGGGATACCAGAAATGCTAAAATTTCATGGTGTTATCAATGGTGTTTTCTTTGGAGCGGTAGGTGTGTTAGCGTGGGCTGCCGCTGTTCCTAAAACCAGTCATCAACCTGTACAATTTCCAGTTAGTCAAATTCGCGGGAAACTACGTGAGCAAAATGATCCTCATCCAGGATTAGTTGATGTACTTCATGATTTTGTTGATACTACAGCATTACCTCCTGCAATCCCGCATTTTTATGAGCAAACAGAACAGTATCGTTTAAAGGCATCTGTCAAATGGAAAGCCTGGTTTAAACCATTTGCTTTGATTTATCAAGGCTTTAGTCGCTATATACAACAGCTAAATTTACCCTTATCTAGCCAGCAAATAGAGATGACAGGGAGGATTGTAAAAGTAGACGAACAGCAAGATGGGCGTTCTGCCCCACGTGCCTGGATTCGTGCAATCGATAAACAAACAACCTTTGTAGCCATTTATTCAAAGCATACTACAAATCAAACAACCTATATGAATATTGCACTGCCATTACCATTTTCAACGATGATAGGGGTATTGTATTTATATGAAGGGAATGGACGTTTGCACTTGACTAGTGCTCATAATGGGGATGCAGGCATTTATTTAGCCATCCATCAATTTTTATTTCAATTGCCCTTACAGGAACATTTTGTGATAACTGCAAAAGATGAAATACTAACAGCTGTTCATAAAATGCGCTTTTTTGGATTACCCTTTTTACAAATTGATTATCAAATCGAGAAAAAATAACAGGAGCAGCCAATTTTTATTTTATTAAAAGTCACTAGCGTCGCATTAAAATAATTCAACGTATTTCAAAAAACTGAATTTTCCGCAATATTATCCATGCATAAAAAAAGCCTTTATAATGGTTTGGCGGTAGTAAACCATCCAAATCCAAAATAAAGGACATAAGCATGGATAAGTTTACACGAAAAACATCATTTGAACAATGGTTTTCACCTATTTCTTCTACACAAATGGAAAAATTAGTTGAAAATCATCAATTAAATACCTATACAAAGAAGCATCACATCGCTTCATTCTTGAGATTATTACTGTTTGCCCAGCTGAATGAAACCGAAAGTCTACGTGCCATCAGTGATACGCTGTTATCAGACGACTTACAAAAAGCAACGCATTTAGAGTCCATCAGCTTTTCGCAGCTAGGCCGTCGATTAAATCAAGTGCCATCTGAGTTTTTCCAACAGATTTTTCTAGACTTAGTCACGCAAATCCATAAGAAAACACATTTTGAGCAGCGTCGAAAAATCACAACACCACTGAAAATCATCGATTCCAGCACACTGCCATTGAACTTAAAGAACCATAGATGGGCTGAATTCCGTAAAACAAAATCAGGTGTGAAGTTGCATTTGCGCCTTGTTTATCTAGAAAAAGGTTGTTCGTACCCTGATAAAGCGGTGCTAACGAACGCGAAAGAACATGATCGTGGTCAGCTTGAAATTCTCGTTGATGACAAGGAATGCATGTACGTGTTTGACCGAGGCTACCTAGATTATGAGCGCTTTGACCGCATGACAGATGATGGATTTTTCTTTGTCTCACGCTTACGAAAAAACGCTGTAACACGTGTGATTGAATCATTCGAAGTACCTGAACAGTCATCTGTGTTATCGGATGAAATGATTCTGATTGGCAACACGTAAAATCGTGCTGAAAATGTATTTCGCCGTATCAAAGTACTGGATCCAACTGGTAAAGAGCTATATCTGATGACGAATCGTCTTGATTTAAGTGCAGATGAAGTCGCTGAACTTTATAAGTCACGCTGGGCAATCGAACTGTTTTTCAAATGGATGAAACAGCATCTGAACATTAAAAAGTTCTACGGGCAAAGTGAGCAAGCTGTGCACAATCAGGTGTACATTGCAATGATCGTATACTGCTTAAACGTGCTAGCACAGCTTCACACAAACAGTTCACGGACGTATCTACAAATTACTAGGTACTTAAAAGCAGTACTATGGAAACCGGCACGTATTTGGCTTCGGAAAATAGAAGGAAATACAGTACCATAAGGATTTTGAACTGTAAGTTGCCCCAGTCAATGGTTATAGTAAAAAAATGGATGTTTACTATCTCTATTTAAGTGTCTTTCATTTTCTTTAAAAACGGAAGAAATAGAAAACAGAAAATTCAATTAAAATTCACGCGACGTTAGTGTAGATTTATTTATATGTATTTTTTTGAGATTAATAATTGGAGGGAGAAATTATATGAATATTAAAAGAGTAAGACTTTGGATCATTTTCTTCATTGTTACACTTTTATCAGCTTGTGCAGGAGAAACTTTTATATTTTCGGGAGAAAGTGATAATTGGAATGTAAAATATGAAGTTATGAAAGGGGATAGTTGTCAATCAACCAGTGGGACAATAAAATTTATTGGAAATGAACCTATTCCAGAAAAAGTAGAATATTCTTATGATAAAGCATCAGGTGTTGCGCCATTAGATGAACATGGCGTTTTTGTGCTACCAAATGGATGTACATATGAAACGGAAAACTCAGAAATTGAAATAACATTAACATGGGATAATCAATCAGAAACGATACCTTTAAAAATTAAATAATTGTATAGAAATGCTAGGGATTTGTTCAAGTAAGCTGTAAGAGCTACTAAGTGGTGGGTAGTTCACGTAAAGCTTTTGATCTAGTTATGTTCTTTGAATAGGGGGAATTACAGAAACAATAAAGAAGCTGAATAATAAAACTTTATTGAACAAATAGTTTTGTAATAAGCTTACAAAACTATTTGTCCTTTTGGAATAGCATGAAAGGAAAATCTTACTTTATTATCGACTTTTACTGTTTATATGCTAATTTTAACGATGAAGCAGGGAATTGCTCTTGATGATTTAAAACGAATGCTGGTTTGTCCCACAAGTGAAAATAAAAACGTTCTCCTACCCGTTCCGGTTCATCATAATGAAAGTCTAAAGGTAAATCGCAATTGGTTGATTTAGCTTGTCCACACGCTTTTAAAAATGCTTGTCGTAGTCGATTTAACCGATTCCACTCACTTCGAAGCTCTTGCCCCCGTTTCAAAAAGCATACGGGCTATCACAACTTTTCTTAATGACCAATTTACTTTTTTTCCTGCTTGATAAACCTGATAAGGAAGGTGAATATCACCAATAATTTCAGGTTACCATTCTTCATTGATTAGTTTGAAATAAGAATCTGTTAATCTTCTATGGTGGTATCCTCTGTTCCTGCTACTGATGGCATACGGTTTATCCTTTCTCACACCTTCTGTATTACTCTTATAATCATTTAAAATTGCATATGAATCTATTAGAGGATTTAAATACCTATATTGCTTTAAATGAATTAGAGATTTATAGAATGATTTTAATGCTGAAAGAAAACGATTAACTGTATTCGGACTTTTATTTGTTCGATTTACAAATCGAAAAGTATCATTATCTCTTACTTTAATAAGGTAATCTTCAACGGCTATTCGTATGATGTCTGGCGAATCATCCCATTTAACTCGGCTACCCTGATAGTTGCTATATTGGTCTAAAGAAGGGGAGTAGGCATTGGACATACGAAAGAGCAGTGCTTTTCCTGATTTTCCTAAGAGAATCATGATAATGCTCGGTTAATGGTAGAAACGGTTGATTGTTACTATTAAAAACTAATAACTCAAAACGACTTTCAACACCATCAGGATAATAATCATACCAATATTCAAACATGGAATAACACCTACCTATCACTCTCGTTCTTCAAGCCAGTCATAAAAAGGAAAAAAGCCCTTGCTTGTTGATTTTGCACAGCAATTATTTTATTGTCATTATTTTGTTGTGTTAAATCATAAAGTGATTTACTTTGTTCTTTTTTTAGTTTAAATGGAATTGAAGTAGGACTCCAATTTTCTCGAATGGCTTTACGGATAAAGCCGTCAGGATTTTTAACCTTGGTAGCTGATTGTTACATAATCAGGAGTATCTCTAAAGTTCTTTTTATACCTACAACAGAAAGGATAGATAGAATTTCATTGGTGGGAGAAGTGAGAGTGACAGCTTCATATGCTAATTTAACTAACTTCGTTTCATCAGACCCAGAAAAACTTAATTCATCGTTCTGTTTCTCTGTTTTGTTGTTCGGGATAATAGTATTCCAACTTCAATAAATCTGATTCAAGTATTCTCCAACCTTCCTTGTCACTGTTTCTGTATGAGTTAGGAAACTTTCTCGTTCGAATCCAACGCTTAATGGTTTCTTCATGTTTACTTAAGAGTTCTGCTACCTCTTTTACAGTGTATTCTTTCAACACTTACACCACCTTTAAAGAATATATGTTCTAAGAATGTATGCTCTTGTTCGTTATACAAAAAATGTCGTTGTAAACTCAACAAATACAACACTACTGATGTAGTAGTAAATGGGGTCATTTAAGAGGTCTACAAAATAAAAAAGTACACCACTAATATATAAGTGATGTACTAATTATCATATAATGTGTGACATTAAAGATAAGTTACTGTTTTTATAATAAAAACATACATTCACTTATCTTTAATTTTACAAAGTAGGGCTGTTCTTTTTAGTTCAAAAATCCCGGTTATAAAAATTCATTAGTGCATTTGGATTTGTAAAATAAAATCGAAATATGCTGAAAATTACTTAAAAATTGCTGAGTTATTTCTTTAAATATAGAAAAAATTATTAAATTACCCTTGTTTAATTTAATAATGATAGATTACTAATAGTAATAAAGAAGGTCCTCATTCAAAAAATAAGGAGAATTTATACATGAAATTTAAGTCAATTAGTAAAAGAATTGTTTTTTCCTTTAGCATTGTAGTAGCAATTGTGATTTTGTACATAGGATACAATTTTTATTCAGTTAATCAGAGCAATAGTGCAACGGAGCAAATTATTGAAGAGGAATTACAACTTTTAATTACAGACTATGAACTCGCTTCAACGATTAGCCTAAGAATAGCAGCTGCGAGAGGCTATGTGCTTTCGGGTGATGAAAAATATAGGCATATTTTTGATGATAATGTTGAACGTGCATTAAAAAATGAAAAAATTCGTTTAGCTCTATCAGAATCAGTAGAATTTAACAAGTTTGCGACAATGGCCAAGGAATGGAGTAGCTATGTTGAAAAAGATGTCTTTGATGTTTATGATCAGGGCAATATTGAAACGGCGACTAAAAATTTAGCTACTATGGATACAAAGGCTACCGAAATAAGAGAAGGCTATGAAGGCTTAGCAGAAAATCGTAAGCAATCCATAACGACTGTAGGCAAAGACATTATTACTGCCGGAGATAATAAGCAGATTACCAGTATTATCGTTGGAATCATCCTTGTTGTTGTGTCAATTGGAATTGCCTTTATTAGTGCACGTGTCATTTCAAGACCTATTATTACAGTGACGAATCGTATGCAACGTATTACAGACGGCGATTTAAGTGAGCCTGCACTGATAGTGAAATCAAGTGATGAGGTAGGGCATCTAACAGAAGCGACCAATACAATGTCGGATATTTTGAATCGTTTTTTAGCACATATTCAACGAGTATCGAACGATGTAGCTGCTCATAGTGAAGAGCTTATGCAATCAGCAACAGAGGTCAAGACAGGTACAGAACAAATTGTCGATACCGTCACTGAAATTGCAAGTGGCACAGAATTGCAGGCAAGTAATGCATCAGATGTAGCCACAAATATGATGGAATTTAATACGAAAATGACAGATGTCAATTATAGCAGCAAGTATGTTTATCAGTATTCACAGGATGTCATGGCATTAACGAAGGAAGGCAAGGATTTAATGAACACATCTACAGAGCAGATGGCCTCAATCCATTTTATCGTGAAAGATGCTGTTCAAAAGGTGGATGGGTTAAGTAAACAAACACAGAATATTTCTAAAATCGTTGCAGTCATACAGGAGATAGCTGCACAGACGAACTTATTAGCCCTTAATGCAGCTATTGAAGCGGCACGAGCAGGTGAGCATGGGAAAGGGTTTGCAGTCGTTGCTGATGAGGTACGTAAGCTTGCTGAACAAGTAGCCGTTTCGGTTGACGATATTACAGAAATTGTTCAGAAGGTTCAATTAGATGCTAAGACAGTTACGGCTTCACTGGAGAATGGCTATGGCGAGGTTGAAAAAGGTACAACGCAAATAGCTTCAACGAATGAAACATTTAATCAAATTACTGAGGCGGTTTCCTCGATGTCAGACAACATAGACAGCATGTCCACGAAGCTAGAGGAGGTAGTCCAAAATACGGCTAGCATTCATAAATCAGTGGATGAAATTGCTGCTGTATCGGAACAATCCGCTGCAGGTATACAAGAAACATCCGCCACAATCGAACAGGCAGCTAGCTCCATGGATGAAATTCAAAATAGTTCAGCTAATTTAGCGGAGATGGCAGAAAATTTAAATGAAATCATTCAAAAATTTAAATTATAAAATTAGTATTAAATCTATCGGAATTTCATACTTTCATCACAATTAGCTTGTATACTATTGCATTGGAAGGTGGAATCATTTTGAGAAAATATTTACTATTAATACTAATGAGCACATTGTTTATGGCACCAGTAGCCTACGCCCATACTATGGATAAAAGTACGCTCTATGCGGATGTATCAGAAACTGCTCCAACGATACAGGAAATCATGGTGCTTCATAGCATTGGATTACTGGGCTATAATGGCAAAGATATGAATCTAAATCCAACAGGAAATTTATCACGTAAAGATTTTGCTGGCTGGGTAGGCGGTTTCTTTGGACTTGAAGGCGCTACTGTTGATGAGCTAGCACAAGCAGCCAAAAATGAGGACTACGTGTCTTCGTTGGAGGGTGACATTACGTATAAAGAAATAAATACAGCCTTATTTCATCATAAACTAGAGCTGGAAAAACCAGATGCAACTTTAACGAAAGAAGAGTATATTTCTTTTTTAACAGATCATCTTGATGTTGATATGGGTGGACACTCATTAATTCAAATGGGAGGCTTTTCTGAAGGACCAACTGGAACAATTGAAGATGTCGTGACAGGCGATGAGACAGGAGTAGTCATCAAAGGCACAACCTATATGCTTTCAGGGCATCCACGTATTTTCGCAGATTCAACAGACGCAAAAAGCTGGGTAGGCCAAACAGTAGAAAAATCGATTTTAACTACAGGTGGTAGTCATCAACATGGGCATGATCAAGGCGACAACCATCATGAAGGACAGTCTGCCAACACACCTACCCTTCAGTACATCCAAATTAGTTCGCCAGCACAAGCTACGAGTAAGACACAAGTACAATCGGAAAACGCTACACCTATTGACCAGCAGCAATCTACAAATGAGTCAAACGAAACTTCATCAAACAATATATGGATCGCAGCTATTCTTGTTCTAGTAGCTGTCATAATGGGCTTTTTATTTGTGAAACGGAAAAAATAATAATCGGACTAAACCAGCAACACCGAAATAATCGGTTATTGCTGGTTTTATTTTTTCAACAGATGTACTGGAATGTAAAATATATTAGAGATATGTAAATTTTGGATATATAATACTAATTAAATATAAAATACTAACTAAATTAAATTTAACGTATGATATTTTGTTATAGTATGGAGAGGTGCGAATAGCAAGTAAACATATTTATATAGAGAGATTCGCACCGAAATTTAATGGATTATATATGTTTTATTTTTAAAATCACAATTCTTATTACCTATAATAAATTTAATTAAATTAAGTAAATGATATGTTTGTTAATATTACATTAAATTTTGCTGTCACTCTCTGTATTGAGAGTGTGGATTGAAATATTTATGTTAGAGATGATGAAGAATAACAATGATTGTCACTCTCTGTATTGAGAGTGTGGATTGAAATTTTGATGAAAATGACGAGGTATATGAGGCATTAGGTCACTCTCTGTATTGAGAGTGTGGATTGAAATTGCCACATTGGCGTTATCAGGGTATGCCTTTTTGTCACTCTCTGTATTGAGAGTGTGGATTGAAATTCCTAATTTATGGGTTTGGAGTGAACCACAATCGTCACTCTCTGTATTGAGAGTGTGGATTGAAATGAGTATGGATACTACGTTCCATATTTTGCAGTAACGTCACTCTCTGTATTGAGAGTGTGGATTGAAATAAGTTAGTTGGGGTGATTCGAGTGATTAACCGAGGTCACTCTCTGTATTGAGAGTGTGGATTGAAATTTATTGGGTAGGTCTACAGATGATTGCCGAACTAGTCACTCTCTGTATTGAGAGTGTGGATTGAAATATCATTAAAATCACCTGATAGGATAGCAGTTGAGTCACTCTCTGTATTGAGAGTGTGGATTGAAATAGTAGCAATGACGTTATGGGTGGTGACGCTTTTGGTCACTCTCTGTATTGAGAGTGTGGATTGAAATGATGAACCACCAGGTGGTCACTATTTTTGGTACGTCACTCTCTGTATTGAGAGTGTGGATTGAAATATCACAGCAAGCCACAATGTCACTCGCAATAGAGTCACTCTCTGTATTGAGAGTGTGGATTGAAATATTGGCGATTGTTTGATTTAGTAAGCAACAAGCACCGTCACTCTCTGTATTGAGAGTGTGGATTGAAATGGTGAAATCGACACATACCTAAAATCTGTGGAAGGGTCACTCTCTGTATTGAGAGTGTGGATTGAAATTTTTTAACCTCATCACGTGTCATATTGTGTTCCGTCACTCTCTGTATTGAGAGTGTGGATTGAAATTACTTTACCATTACTTACAGATTGCTTTAAATCGTCACTCTCTGTATTGAGAGTGTGGATTGAAATAGTACGTGACCAATTTGAAGCCAATCTATTTAAAGTCACTCTCTGTATTGAGAGTGTGGATTGAAATAGTAGCCTTGTCTTTTTCAATTTTTGCAATCTCGTCACTCTCTGTATTGAGAGTGTGGATTGAAATCGATGTTTGGTAATTTAGATGGTGCTGCACTTAACGTCACTCTCTGTATTGAGAGTGTGGATTGAAATACTACTTAGAAGCGGTAGGGGGATGAACAGGGTGGAGTCACTCTCTGTATTGAGAGTGTGGATTGAAATAATGAATTTGGGCGCAGTATCACATACGAAAGCGTCACTCTCTGTATTGAGAGTGTGGATTGAAATGTAGGTGGTTTGAGGGGCGAGGTTCTTTCTTTTTGTCACTCTCTGTATTGAGAGTGTGGATTGAAATCGGTTGCAGGATTAGTACCAGTTTCAATTACATAGTCACTCTCTGTATTGAGAGTGTGGATTGAAATAGCAGACCCATCTTTATTGACAATCATTGTTGTACGTCACTCTCTACATGGAGAGTGTGGATTGAAATACATTCGTGGTGATGAATTTTATGATGACGTGCTTGTCACTCTCTACATGGAGAGTGTGGATTGAAATATGACATCTTTATTTTTTGCTTATGCTGCTCTTGTCACTCTCTACATGGAGAGTGTGGATTGAAATAAAGAATGAACGCGATGGTCATAAATGGGTGTACGTCACTCTCTACATGGAGAGTGTTGATTGAAATATCATAATCCAGAAGCGCGCAAACTTGGTTTTCGTCACTCTCTACATGGAGAGTGTTGAGGTTAGTATAAAAAGTGGACACGGAAAACTGAGAGTAGCTATTATAGAAATAACTATTTTAAAGGACGTGTACCGAATGACTAAAAAAATAACGCAAGAATATCGTGATTATGTTGTGAAATTAGTAGTAGAAGAAAATCGAAAAGTAACAGATTTATCATATGAATTAGGGATTGGGGAATCTTCTATTCATCGCTGGGTAAAAAAGTATCGTGATGGAAAAAAGCAAGAAAATGGTGACGTGAAATATATAACCCCTTCGGAGCTAAAGAAGTTAGAAGCGATTTATGAAAAGAAACTTCGTGACTTAGAAGAGGAGAATGCCATTCTAAAAAAGGCGATGCACATCTTTGCCAAAAACCCGCAGTAGTGTTTGAATTTATTGAAGCGCATAAACGGGAGTTTTCGATTGTAAAGATGTGCCGTGTTCTAAAGGTATCGACGAGTGGCTATTATAAATGGTTGGCAAAACAGGCTGCACCGATAACTGAAAAAGAAGAATATAAAATGAAAGTCACACAAAAAATAAAACAATCGTTTCATGAAAGTTATGGTACGTATGGCAGCCCGCGTGTACATAAAGATTTGTTGGGATGGGGCTATCCTCTTTCACAAAAAACAGTGGCAAACATCATGCGGGTACTGGAACTATGCGCAACACGACCAAGAAGCTATGTGACGACAACAGATTCAAGTCATGACGCACTGGTGTATCCTAATATACTGAAACGCATGTTTTATGTGGAAGAACCAGATCAAGTATGGGTCGCTGATATTACCTATATCCGAACGTTGGAGGGATGGGTGTATTTAGCGAGTATTATGGATCTGTATTCTCGTAAAATTGTAGCGTGGGAAATGGCCGATCATATGAAAGTAGATTTAGTGTTAATAGCTTTGAAAAAAGCGTTCTTAATACGCCGACCAAAAAAAGGACTCATTCATCATTCAGACCGAGGGGCGCAATACTGTTCAACGGAATATATCGGATTTTTAAAAAAGCATGGTTGCCAAATTAGCATGAGTAAAAAAGGTGATCCGTATGACAATGCCTGCATCGAATCGTTTCATGCGACCATAAAAAAAGAAATGATTTATCGTCAAAAATTCCAAACAAAGAAAGCAGCCTTCAAAGCGATAAACGGCTATATTTCAAATTTTTATAATGAACGTAGAAGACATTCGACCCTTGGCTATCGTTCACCGAACCAATTTGAACGCTTGACGTTACAGAAACACGCAAGTTAATCTCAAAACCGTTTCCATCGCCCACCAAACGCAGTGCGGTAGCTTTAAAGCTCTCACTTTTTTATGTCCACTTTCTTGACAGAAGACCATGTGGATT
Organism: Lysinibacillus sp. NPDC047702; assembly: GCF_050272555.1. Taxonomy (NCBI): domain Bacteria; kingdom Bacillati; phylum Bacillota; class Bacilli; order Caryophanales; family Bacillaceae; genus Lysinibacillus; species Lysinibacillus sp. NPDC047702. The sequence continues at coordinate 186,305 of NZ_JBNNMG010000002.1, forward strand.
GAAATTGTTAAATCATAATAGTGTGCTGCTATGTGGTCCGTCACTCTCTACATGGAGAGTGTGGATTGAAATGTTTGTGGAATTGCCGCGATTGTGTCGCGTAATGTGTCACTCTCTACATGGAGAGTGTGGATTGAAATGAAAATACGTGATGGAGAATGAATATCCAATGCTTGTCACTCTCTACATGGAGAGTGTGGATTGAAATTTGCCAACGTTTGATACGGTCTATTTCAGCATCTGTCACTCTCTACATGGAGAGTGTGGATTGAAATAAAGGATTGCACCGCCTCTTTATCATCGACTGTGTGTCACTCTCTACATGGAGAGTGTGGATTGAAATCTGTCCATGCTAACGTGCTAAAGAAAACGTAATCACGTCACTCTCTACATGGAGAGTGTGGATTGAAATACGAATTTGGTAAATGGCTAGAACAAGAAGGATTGGTCACTCTCTACATGGAGAGTGTGGATTGAAATGATTAATTAAATAAATCTTTAGGGGTGATATATGTCACTCTCTACATGGAGAGTGTGGATTGAAATATTTTAGTGATACACGTCCAAACCATGTAATCAGTCACTCTCTACATGGAGAGTGTGGATTGAAATCATGAACGTGTGTTAAAAGGAATTGATGCTTCGTGTCACTCTCTACATGGAGAGTGTGGATTGAAATAAAACTTTCGTTACTGGAGGAGTTAAATAATCAGCGTCACTCTCTACATGGAGAGTGTGGATTGAAATTTTTGCAAAACGGTAAATTGCTGTACGATAAATTGTCACTCTCTACATGAAGAGTATTAATTGAAATAACACCATCTTCTCCACCTTAAAATGTGTTCAAGAGTCCTCTATGCCTATAGAATTAACATTCGGGTTTTAACCACCATATAGCTTTAGTACGCTCAAAATTATTAGCAATCACCTACCTCATAAGAATTACTTCTAAATTATTTGTACAAAATTGAATAATAGGAAGTTCAATGGGTATATAAATATAATAAAACATGAGAACGATTTGGTCTGGCAAATAATAATCGTGGCTTGATTGCGGCAGAGGAGTGTGGAGATGGCGACGCTTGTTGTAAAGAGAAGTATTATGCATCGTTACCAGCGTATTGAAGATGCGATTCGAGATGCTGAACCAGGGGATTTTATTGAAATTCGAGATGGGATCTATGAGGAAAGCTTTGAAATTTCCAAAAGGCTGACCCTTTATGGAGTTGGAAATGTGACGATTAAAGGTGGTGTATTTATCCGCTATAATAGACATGCCAATATGCGTAATTTACGCTTTACACAAGGGCAGGGGATTTATGTTAAAGGAGATTTACAGCTGGAAAACTGTGTGATTGAACAGCAATTGGTGCAAACACAGGTGACTGTTAGCTTTGGTAGTCTAATGATGAAAAATGTCGATATCCTAGCTGGTCCAGTTAATCATTATGGTTTGCACATTGATAATGGCTCAAGCGTTATTCTTGTGGATACGACAATTCAGCACCATACAAAGGCTCAAATTATGGTGCAGAATAGTGAAATTTCATTAACCAATTGCATGCTTTTGGAAGGACAAACAAATGGTATTTTTGCGATTCGCAATGTAAAAATAGATATTGTGAATTGTGAAATTCATGGTCATCAGCAAACACAAATTGTTGCAGCTGCCAGTACTATGACGATGACAAATACACTTATTCATCAGGGGCAAGATTTAGGGATTCAGCTACTCGATCAATCGACATTAACGATGGATGGCTGTGAAATAAAGCGGCATCTGGATACAAATTTGGTTGTTCATAACAGTGAGGTCTGGCTTATGGATTCTATCTTTTCTGATGGACAGGGCCATGGTATTTATATCGCAGAACAATCTAACGCAAAACTGTTTGATTGCAAGGTCCATGAACATTATAAGTCACAGCTAATCATTGAAAACAGTAAGGCAGAGATTTGTAAATGCAGTGTGATGAAGGGACAGACAACCGGTGTCACAATTGTAAATGAAGCAAATGTATCTATGTCAGAATGTATGATCCAGGACCATCAGCAATTTCATTTTATCGTCGATGCTAGTTACCTAAAGCTCAATCAGTCTGTCCTTCAATATGGGAAAGCAGGTGGTATTTTTGGTAATGACCACGCAAAAATAATGCTTCATCATACGACCATTCTGGAGCTTGAGGGACATCATCTTTATATTAATAATGCTCGTTTATTTGCAGATAGGTGTACATTTGACGCTATTATCGGTCACGCAATCACATGTATCAAGGCTATTTTTGAGATTGCCAATAGTGCATTCAAAAACAACGGTAAGCAAAGCCCCTATGCACTCATTTGGTCAGATAAGTCGATGGGGCGTATTAAACATTGTTCGGTTGATGAAATGGAACGTACATTTTTAGCGTTGTCTAATCAATCAATGCTGGAGATGGAGAGTATTGATCTGACGACTGTGAAGATACCAGCTATCGTGCAAGAGAAGAGTCAATTATTTATTCAAGGTACAACTAGAGGAACTATGTGGAAGAGTGATGACACATCTAAAATCATTTCTATATCTGCAAATGTTAACGATAAAATGAAGCAAATGGTGAACCAAATCAATCAAGCAGAATCAATAAATTTGCACAGTCTCAATGAAAAGCTGCAAATACCGATTGAGGTATTGCAACAAGTAACTTTAATACTTCAACAAAATAATATTAAAAAAACAATATAATAACCGAATAAATGAGTAGGATAAGTAGTTTCACTATTGTTGAAATTACTTTTTTTATGACATGAAACAAAGTGGTGAAAATACAGTGGCGAAATTGAAAATCTCTGCTTGATTTTGACTGGTAAAAAAGAGGGTAAAATTAAGTACCTTTACTGTTCTTTTTAAAAAATCGTCGACAGCTTTTTTAAATAGATGACTATTGAACGGGATAGATAAAATATAGAGGAATTAAAATTGTAAACGGTTTCTTAATTATCAAAATGACGCAGATTCACAAAATTCGACAAAAAGGTATATTATTTTTATAATTAGTAGTGTAAGAGAATTAATCGAGGAAAAGAATTATTCCAATTCCTAAAAGGAAAGTTATTTTTAAAAATAATAATATTTTTTGAAGAAAGTAATAATATTATTAAGAAAATGTAGAATTTGGATTGATTAATTTCCATGTTTTAGCCTATAATTAGTAAAAACGGTTCATTTAACATTGTGTTTGTAAAGATAATAATGATTTTGGAATAATAAATTTATGCGTAAATTAGGGGTGAAAGAGCATGTTTGGGCTTTCGAAAGAAGAAATTATGTTAATGCTAGAGAAGGCAGAGTTAGAAGAGAATCAAAAAAGTGCAATTGCTGAAATTCTACAGCTTAACAATATGCGAATTGAGCAACAACTGGCATTTATTATTCATCTAGTCATAGATGAGCGTGAACGAAATATTTCAAACAATACATATCTAAATTAAAAAATGTCGAAGGAACGAGAAATTTGACTTCGGCTTGATTTATTGATTGAAATCAACATATTTGAATTTAATAGTCTTTCAATTTAACAATCACAAGTGTTTTTAACTAGCACTTGTGATTTTTTTCTTTTAATCCCAATTAACTGTATACATTTTAGGGGTTGAATGGTTATATAGATGAGTTAACTACGAAATGGATATCCAAAAAAGTTGGTGAAGTATGAATAAAGAGTGGGAGCGTCTATTGCTTGCGCATGCAGAAGTCGTTTTCAAATATTTGATAAAAATAGGGGCTACAAAAGAAGATGCAGAGGACGTTGTACAAGAGGCAATTATTAAAACGATTGAGTGTTTGTCTACAATTCGACATGATAATTTACGAGCTTGGCTATTCAAGGTTGCCCTTAATCGTTACTATACGTTGTATAACAAGCAAAAACGCGCAACATTAATCGGTGACAATGAAATCGAAAAATTAAAAATTGCATTGGATGATGCAGAACAACATTATTTACAAAAAGAGCAAAATGCAAAGATTAATGAAGCCTTGCAGGGGCTACAGCCAGCATTTCAGCAATTACTTTTAATGAAATACGATATGGAATTGTCCTATAAAGAAATCGCTGCGATTCTAGTGGTGAGTGAGTCGCATGTAAAAACTTATTTACAGCGAGCACGTAAAGCATTTAAAAAACAGTGGGAGATGTTAGAAGATGGACAATCTTTTTGATACAGAACAGATGAAAAAAACAATGAAAAAAGCCCAACGTTGCGCAACATGGAAAACGATTATCATCACGTTTGTCGTAATGGTTGTGACATTGTTTGGTGGGAAAATAGCTAATGACGCAATTACTAGATTTTTACAAAGTCACGCTCAAAATTCCTTTTACACCTTGCATCAAGTGAAAGGTGCAAATGAATTTATTGGATCAATCAGGAATTACCCTGGCATTTTAGGCGGTGAAATGCATTATAAAACAATTAAATACATTGAAGGAAAGGTTGTTCTCACTGGAGATGACGCATTGGGCTACGGTTTTTTACGAAACGAGGTGTTATATGAAGGAGCTAAATCTCATCTAACATTTGGAATGAGAAACAGTGAACAAGATTTAAATTCTCTACGTTATAATGAATTTGGACAGCGTGAAATGTTGTTTTTCTATCCATTTATAAATTATCAAAAGACGCAAAATGATTTAGAGTTGTTACCCGAAATTAATGATCAAAAAGTAATGGAAGTTGCTTTATCTTTTGATAAAGGTTATTCAATGCGGGAAGCACTTGCGAAACTGCCGAAAGATGTGAGTACTACTTGGCTATGGGTTAAAGATGTGAATGAAGCAGACGATCATACTGGCAAAATTGAACAAAATGGAAAGGTTATAGATAGTTACAATGTGTTTCGTTCAGAACAAGATGTATATGGTTTCTCCCTTTTAAACGCGAACGGTGATGTAGCAGAGAACCCAGCAAAGCTATTTGTCCAAGCTATATCAAGTGGGGCAAGGCAATCATCAAGTTTAAAAGATGAATATAAACGATTGGAAAAAGAAATTGGTGGTGTTGATGGGCTGTCTGTGAATGACCTTGTTATCTATGGGGCAGTTGTCACTGGTAATAAGAAGACATTAACGAATCTGAAGAATCTTGATTTTATAAAAGCCTCCTCAATTGGAGTAATCACAGATAAATATTAACCTCAAAATAAGGTCATTTCATTATAGGTGACCTTATTTTTTTATAAAGCAAAATAATGCAATTACCCTTTGTAAAGCCTTGATACCGCTGCATTTTCCAATACAATTAGCAGTTTCGTACCTCTATTGAATAGTTCGACCAATATAATATCACTATTTATACACCAGCTATTGTAAATCATAGCCTGCCGTGATATTGAAATGGTAAATAATGAAACTAATTATTTTTTTAAAACGTAAAGATAGTAAGCGTTATAAAACGTAAGGGGGATAGAACTTGAAAAAAGCCTTGCTGATACTAGATATTCAAAACGATTACATAAGTGATCAAGCCAGACTGCCTATAGCAAAGCAGCAAATGCAGTCTACCATAAGTTGCATTAATGTTCTCATCCAAAAGGCGCGAGAGCAAGGAATTCCAATTGTCTATATTAGAAATGAATTTGAACAAACACAAATCTCGAACCTTTTCCGAAAATTCACTGCTTTGAAAGGAACGAAAGGGGCTGAATTTGATGAAAGATTAGTCATGGTGGATGGTGCATATTTTTCAAAAAATAAAGCGGATGCGTTTAGTAATCCAGATTTAGCAACTTACCTCTCCCAACAAAAAATTAATGAATTAATCGTAACGGGTGTGTTTGTTGAAGGCTGTGTCAATGCAACGGTTAACGGAGCATTAGCAAGGAACTTTAAGGTAATTGTTGTAGATGATGCAGTGGGGGGAGCCACGGATAAAAGCAAAGCGGCTGCATTATTGAAGTTAGCGAAAAAAGATGTCTTAATCTGCACGTCACAACGGATTTTAGGGAGAGAGGAAGTTGAAATTGACACTTTTACAACGCTTGATTGAACAAGCTAAGAAGCCAAATGGATTTGTAGGGTCAGTAATGTTACGCATTATGAATCTTGCACATAGTGGTATGAATACATGGTTGATTAAGCATGGTGATGTATATGATGGTGATACGATCTTAGATATTGGGTGTGGAGGTGGAAAAACACTTCAAACTTTATCGAAGATTAATCCAAGTGGTAAAATCTACGGTATAGATTTTTCTGAGCAGGCTATCAAGGACTCCATAAAAACTAATAAAATGGATGTGACAAATGGTAAGGTCATTGTTAAGCAAGCAAGTGTTTCAAACATTCCATACACAGATCAGTTTTTTGATACGATTACAGCCTTCCAAACACATTATTTTTGGCCAGATTTAGCAAATGATGTGAAGGAAGTCTTTAGAGTATTAAAGCATGGTGGAAAATTTATTATTATGTCAGAGCTCTATAAAATTAATTATCATATGAAAGCCTATAAAACAAAATCAGAAATTGAACAGCTATTCGAATGTGTAGGGTTTCAAAGGATTCAAATTATTGAAAATGCGCGTAAAGGATGTCTTTGTATAATAGGCGTTAAATGATACATAGAAAAATGGGGGGACTATAAATGAAAAGATGTGAATGGGTAAAGCTAGAGGAGCCTCTATACGTAGAGTATCATGACAAGGAATGGGGTGTTCCTGTCTATGATGATCAGCATTTATTCGAGATGCTATGTCTAGAAGGGGCTCAGGCTGGACTTAGCTGGTGGACCATTCTTCAAAAAAGAAAGGGATATCGAGCTGCTTTTGACCAATTCAATGCTTCAAAAATCATTCTCTATACCGAGGACAAGCTAGAGGAGCTTCGTCAGGATACTCGTATCGTTCGTAATAAACTAAAAATTGCGAGTGTTGTTTCAAATGCACAAGCTTTTCTAAAAATACAGGAAAGATATGGCTCATTTTCTCATTATATTTGGGACTTTGTAAATCACCAGCCAATTGTAAATGAGTGGTCATCTATTGCTGAAGTACCTGTCACGACAGAGATTAGCGATAGAATGAGTAAGCAATTGAAAAAGGATGGCTTTAAATTTGTTGGTAGTACGATTTGTTACTCCTATATGCAGGCAATAGGGATGGTCAATGATCATGTAACAGATTGTTTTTGTCGCACAGGGGGGTCTGATGATGAACATTGATGATATTAAGGCACAGCTAGTGAGACAGGCAACAATCTTTGTAACAGGTGGTATTCGCCCTACCCATGCCCTTCTTGAAAGCTGGATTGGCTTTGTAGGATGGTCACTACCTGAGGAACAGAGACCTAAAGAGTTTCAGCCGCTTGCTACACTGTTTTTGAAGGAGCTACCTTTTGTACCAGAATCACTACAATCAATAGAGCTATTGACTGTATTTATCCACGAGGAAATATTTCATCATTTAATAGAGGCTGATCTTAGTCGATTTTTTGAAATTAGAGCCTATACATCATTAGAGGGTTTGATACAGCGAAATTGGCAGCATGACCATATTCGCGCATTTCCTCTTATGCCTAAGCTAATAGTAAATGATTATCCAGCATGGGATGGGGGAGGTATCCCTTGTGATGTGGAGGATGAAATTTTAAGGCTCGAAAACGATGAAGAGCTAGATTACTTTGATGATATTGTGGAGGAAATTTACGCTGTTCATAAAATAGGTGGCTATCCAGCATTTTGCCAAAGCGGTCATGATTATGGCGGGGACTATCCATTTGTCCTACAGATTGCCTCAGACGAAAAGGCATATTTTAATATTGTGGATGATGGGAATTTCTATTTCTTTTTTAACCCAATTTTAAATGAATGGCGTGTTCATTGTGATTTTTATTAAACATAATATCATCCCCTGCTTACAGCGTCCTTACCTGGCATAAATCCCACACTCTCTACATTAACTTGATAATTGAAAGTATGTATTCATGGCAGTTACGCATAAACAAAAAGCCTTCGCAATAGTCGAAGGTTTGTAAGTTACATTTGGCAGGGAGGGAAACCGTTAACGTCTTGAATCGTTTGAAAATCAAATTGCTTTAACGCAAATTGAGCTTGATATAAATATTCAAGTACCATTAGTTTCCCTCTGGATATGCCAAATAATAAACCTGATGTTCCTTCACCATTTACCAAAGAAATTCCAACAGAGCTGACCAATTAAATAGTGAATTTTAAGTTGGTCCCCTCCCTTTGCTTTATCAAATGTGTGGATAAATAGCAGGTGCATACGTTAGTTATTATAAAATTACTAAAGGAGGAAAGATGATGAGGCGTCATATGTTAGAAAATAATAAAACAAGGAAGGTGCTAAAATTGGAAAATAAAACAGTTGTGAAAAACGGAATTGGATTTGGCTCTGTTCTGGCTATTACAATTTCTTGGAGTGTCAATCATTCAATACTGTGGGCTATTATACACGGCTGTTTAAGCTGGTTGTATGTTGTCTACTATGCTTTCGTAAGGTAGAAAGCTAGCAACAGTGTATTCATTAGCATGTGGTAAGAGTTTAAAGGAAAATGGTGAAGGGTACAGTTTAAAGAGAAAAGATACATCGTTCATATCTTTTGAGCAGTTAGCATACATATTTAAGTGCTCTTTTTTCAGAATAATAGTATGCATCGCAGAAGAAAGGTTGATAGAATGACACATCAAGTAACCGCTGCAAGTAATATTGACTTCAGTGCTACAGGCGTTGAAGAAATTTTACAAAATGTAGCTTTAATCTTATCTACTTTCGTAATTTCTTGCCCATTTTCAAGAGAATTTGATTTTAGATCAAGTTCTTTTACACCTTTCCAGCTTGTCAAAAGACGTAATACGGCACGTCTTATTGAGAGCATCCAACGCTTTGAGCCACGCGCTATCGTAATAGATGTGGATTATTTAGGAGATACATCTATTGGAAAACTAGAACCTGTTGTCAAAGTAATTGTAAAAAACCGTTCAAGAAAGCTTTTTCGATAAAGAATCTGCCAGGCAGCTTTATGTGTAGCCTGGCAATTTATAGGTGATCATGACAGTTACTCTTAAAATCCTTTTGTAGTAAATAGATTGTTTTTTCAATAAAGATTATGACTAGGGTAATAATCGATGGAATGGAGAGAATTGATGAAAGGATTAATAAAAAGTATTTCAATTTTATTTTTCATCATTTTCATTAGTTTGGTACTGCTTGAAACTAAACAACCCTTATACGTACCTACCATTCAAACTCCTCCCACTACAGTTTATGCTGAAGAAATTGGTGACAAGTTACAAGCCTCCGATTTTACAAAAAAAACGATTGTCGCGCTTAGAGCAGCAGGCTATTCTCCAGATAGTACGATTGGTTATTTAATCGAATCCCCAACAAATCAAGTAATGACTATCCACCTACATAACATTGATGAAATTGATAAGAGTACAGAAAGCGAAATTCAATATATTGTAAATAGTATTGCAAAAAATAATAATCTTCATAACTTTATCGTTAATGTTCGACTGGTAGATATGAATATACAAAGATAGGGTGAAAAAGCTTTAAAAATGAATTATATATCCTTATTGTGTAAAAAATAGTGAAATAATTGTATGTTATAATCGATTGAAGAGGTGAGTATTGTGAGAATTTTAGTGTTTGGGGCAACAGGCCGTGTAGGCAGTCATGTAGTTTCACTTGCGTTACGAGATAATCACCATGTGACAGCTGTAGTTCGCACGCCAAATAAGCTAAATTTATGTCATGAAAATTTACATATTATTAAAGGGGATGTCACTGACAAACACATAATCGAAGAGGCTATGATAGATATAGATATTGTCATCAGTGCCTTAAGTACAGATGGGACGACCACACTAACGAAAAGTATACCTGTAATTCTTGACGTTATGAAAAAAGAAAATGTTAAACGAATTATAACAGTTGGAACTGCTGGAATTTTACAGAGTCGTCTGCATCCAAATTTATTACGCTACCAGTCAAGTGAATCAAGACGAACAACTACGTTCTCCGCTCAGGAGCATCATCAGGTCTTTGAAATATTGAAACAATCAGAGTTGGATTGGACAATTGTTTGCCCTACCTATTTACCTGATGGAGCGTATACTGGTCACTATCGGATCGAACAAAGCTTTTTACCTGAGGGTGGGACAGAGATATCTGTAGCAGATACGGCAGAATTTACTTACCAACAAATCCAAAATACTGATTATTTTAAAGCTCGTGTTGGAATTGCGTACTAATATTTCACAAGAATGGGTGTTACTATAATGTTTTTTATTCATGGAAGGTTTTTTGCCAAGTATATTTGAAGCATAAAAGGATTTTAGCTGTGCCTTCAAACGGAGCGGTCATTTTCTAGGGTAGTATAATAAAGATTAGCTGATGCCCTATAGTTTAGAAAATTTATTCCCAATTAAACTTCCTATAATTCAATATGATACTCTCCTATAACTGTTGTTTTATGGCTATAAAAAGAGTAAAATGGAGCGTATATTTTCCTTTTTATAGAAGGTGAATTATACTTTATGTCGAATATATCTTTTAAGAGGTGATTGTTATGGAGAAAGATATTTCAATTGCAATCAAATATCCTATGCATAAAAAATTATATGAAACTGGAGAAACGACACAATTATATGTAATAAACATAACAAAGGAACATGTTGATAGGTTAATTGAGGAAATAGATAAGACATTAAAGGCGTCTAAATGACGTCTTTTTATTTTGGAATTCGAACATAAAGGGTCACCTTCAAAGATAGAAAGTGACCGTCTGAAAGGAGTGCCTTTGTAAGGTTAAAGCGCTGGTATACTACTATAAATATGATGTAAAAAAACTCTTAGCTCAGCCATTTGCCTTAGATATAAAAATTATTAAAAATGTTCGATCCAAATATTGAGTAGTAAAGATAATTGACAATATGTATACATATGTATACAATTGAGTTGTGATTTAACGTATACATATGTATACAACGGAAAGGGAGATTGTTAATATGAGAAGTGAGATATATAAGGAATTTAGAAAAGAAGGGCATCATCGCGGGGAGCGTCATAGAGGTAGGGATGGTTCTTCACACCGAGGTCCTAAAACATTCCGTCGTGGAAGAGCTATTGCATTTTTAGAAATGATGAATTTAAAGCGTGCGACGATTAAGCAACAATTAGAACAACCAGAGTTTCAATCCATTGAGCCTATTTTAATAGGAGAGTTAAAGGCTATTGATATGGTTATTAATGAATTTATCCAATTATTTGATATTCATGAAAGTGAAACAGAGGAAAATTCTGATACTAATGAAGAAAAGGAAAATTCTTCGTTAAAACCAGCTGCTGATATGGAAGGGAATAGCCTGAATGAAAATAGTTAATCAATACATTGATACTGTCTTTAATAGGAAAGATCCTATTTTAGAGGAGGTCATTTCATCTATTACAGAACATGGAATGCCGGCTATTTCTGTTTCACCTTCATCTGGAAAGCTTTTAACGATACTTGTTTCCATGACTAAAGCTAAAAGTATTCTTGAAATAGGAGCGCTTGGCGGATATAGTGGGATTTGTTTAGCTAGAGGTCTTGATTGTGAGGGTACATTAATGTCTTTAGAGTTAGAGGAAAAATACGCTCAGTTAGCTTATAATAATGTATCAAAAGCAGGGTTTGGTGAACAAGTGAGCTATATGACAGGACCTGCTTTACAAAGCTTAAAAAAGTTAGTTCAAGATAAACAAAGATTTGATTTTTTCTTTATTGATGCGGATAAAGAAAATTATAAGAATTACTTACATTATTGTGTGCAGCTTGCAAATGATGATGCGATTATTGTTACTGATAATGTCCTTGCTTCTGGCAGCGTGGCTGATTCGAATGTGGCACCTAAACGCTATACAGTATTAATGCAAGAATTCAATGTCACAGTAGCAAACCATCCTCAGCTAGAGTCGGTTATTATGCCAATCGGTGATGGCATGGCAATTTCAAAAGTGAAGAAATAGGCTCTGTGTACATGATGCAATTCAAAAGCACTGACAAACGATTATGTATGGTTTGTTGGTGTTTTTGAATCGAAGTCTAAAGTAATGATAATTGAGAGCCCATCCAGCAAAGCCAGTACTGATTCTTACAATCAATAAGACAAGATCATAAGTTCCTACTTGAAAATCCTTTCTCAAAACAAAGCCCATACAAACTCCTTCTTTCTAATATCCATATTATTGTGGTAGAGGCTATGCATATAAAAAGACTGTTAGCAAACTCCTCCAGTTTAGCTGCAGTCTTCTATCAATTTAAATATTTTTATTTAATTTATCTGAAATACTTTTAAGGATTGCAGTCTGCTCCTGCTGTATTTTAATAAATTTTATTAAAAACCAAATGATAAAAATAGCAGGAATAAGATAAAAAATAAAAATGCCTACAAGAGGTAATAGTGCAAAAATTAGTTCCATAACGAGCTCCTTTTTACATAAATTATAGCTCATTATGGTGAAAAATGATGATAATTTTTGGTGTTTTTCACTAATTCTTGCTAAGGGAGATTGTTTTTAGCTTATTTTAGTTCCATTAGGGACAAGTTGATCGGGAACTAGGAGAATGACATCTCCTTCTGTAGGAACGCCACCGATTACTAAAACTTCAGATTTAAAGCCTGCCACCCGACGAGGAGGGAAATTGACAATAGCTACAACTTGCTTCCCTATAATCTCTTCAGGTGTATAGCGTTTAGTAATTTGTGCAGATGATTGCTTAATTCCTAAAGTCTCCCCAAAATCAATGTTCATTTTAATTGCAGGAACCCTAGCTTTTGGAAGTTCTTCTGCTTGGATAACAGTACCGATTCGAATATCAAGATTAACAAAGTCCTCTATAGTTGCCATTACAGTACTCCTTTTGTGAAATAATATGAATTGCTAAAAGTAATAAAAAGTAAATACCTAGAGATTTTTCTTTCAAGACGTTTTACCTTTATTTGCAAAAACTACTCCTAACTACCACTATACCATTTAACAGCACACTATGCAGAATTGTTTTTAATAATTGTCATTTTAGGCATTTAATAAAACAAAAATCAAAGCATTTTTTAGTTTGAATCTCAAATAATAAGGGATAGAAAGTATTTGCAGGAGGTGAAAACTTGAGGAAAAGTTATCTTTTACTATCATTATGTATTTTAGCACTATTCGTATTCGTGATAAATGATAAATCTTTTGCAGACAAAGGAAGAAGGTATTACGAAGAAGCAGGACAAATTTTGTGGGAAATAAAAACGGATGAAAAAGTAATTGCCCTAACCTTTGATGATGGTCCTCATAAAAAGTATACACCTGAAATATTAGATCTATTATCAAAATACGATGCAAAGGCCACTTTTTTTATTGTGGGAGAAAATGCAGAAAAATATCCGGAGCTTGCTTTACGTATACACGATGAAAATCATGAGCTTGCCATTCATACGTATACACATCCCTTTAAAACAAATGTTTCTAATTTAATAAAAGAAATCAAGCAAACGCATGCAACTATTTATGGGATTACAGGATACTCCCCTGTTTTATTTAGACCAGTTGAAGGACAATACACGGATGCTATGATCGACGCAATCAACAAAGAAGGCTATAAAGTGGTGATGTGGTCATGGCATTTGGATACTTTTGATTGGAAAAGTCCAGGAGAAAAAAAGATAATCAATACTGTATTAAAAGGGGCAAAGCCGGGAAGTGTTGTGTTATTTCATGATGGTGGAGGAAATCGAGATCAAACTGTAAGAGCTTTAAAAAAAGTTTTACCAGAGCTTGAACAGCAGGGATATAAATTTGTCACGATTTCAGAGCTTCTTGAGATACAAAGGTTAAATACAAAAGAAGGGAAATAATCAGCGCTCATGGTGCGTCCTCAATAAAACAGGGTCACTCATTTAAAAGTGACCCTGTTTACTGTAGTAGTTAAGGTTGACTAGTTAATGCTTGTATGGAGTATTTTTTGTGACATTGATGAAGGTACTAAAATTCTCCTATTCATATTCGTAGCTAAATATGAATGGTTAACAAATAAAAGTTGCAAATGTTAGACTGTAGCCATTGTTATTGCCTCCACAATTATATCGTTCCAGCTGCCTACATTTCCACATTGCCAGTAACCGATAATTTACCTCTCCTTTCTACAATCTATAATATGTTAAGCAATTGATAGGAGGGGAGTTATTCATCTACGATATAAAATAAAAAAGGGGTCACTCGAACCAAAGTGACCCTAAACCACTAAACTAGGAGGTGCAAAGCTAAATTAGCTTTACACTACTATTACTATGATTTGATAACTATATTTGTATAGTGAAGTGTCTATGAAATAGATTTAAAAATTATATAAAGAATAAAGGGCTTTTAAAGTTACATACTAACAGTTACTCGGGTCAGTGGAAACTGCTCAGGCAAACCAAGAACTCGGCTTAGCAGCTAGAAATTACTCAGCTGGTCAGAAAATTTGCTCGGGTCCCTCTTGAAATTGCTCGGCTCGTCAGAAAACCGCTCGGGTCCCCCTAGAAATTGCTCGGCTCGTCAGAAAACCGCTCGGGTCCCCCTAGAAATTGCTCGGCTTGGCAGGAAAACCGCTCAGGTCCCCCCGGAAATTGCTCGGCTTGGCAGGAAAACTGCTCGGGTCCCCCTAGAAATTGCTCGACTCGACAGAAAATTTGCTCAGGTAAACCCAGAAGTTGCTCGGTTGTCAGAAAAACTGCTCGGGTCTCCCCAGAAAATGCTCCAATTCCAACCGCTCGACTCCACAGAAAAATCATTCAGGTAAGATACAATTAAAAATTAAAAAGGGGTCACATCTAACTAGATGTGGCTTTTTATAATGCATTTAATAATTAGAAGGTTAAAAGAATGCTGAAAATCAAAAAGGGTTTTAAGGACCATGACAGTGTTAAGTGAGGTGGTAATATGCAATTTACAGATGGTACATGGACATTCGATACCGAGGTAATCGATGTAGTTGCAAAGAATCAGCAACGAGATGAGCAGGAGCGTGAAATGCTGAATGCACTTGCTCGCTACGCTTACATTCGATACAAGCAAATAAGAGATCATGTTAATCCACGGAAGTGTAAATATATGAGAATCGATCAAGTGAAGGAACAATTAAAATCAACTGCAAAACGACAAAGAATTTCTAATCTATTAAATATTACCGAAGAAGAAGTGTATTACATCGTAGATTTTGTTAAAAAGTACTTAAAATATGTTAAATAAGGATCCTACAGTCCTTTACTACAATCTTTGGAAACTTACACAAAATCCAATCAAAACAAAACTTAAAAAGCAGGATTCCCCTTTTAAAAAGAGATTCCTGCTTTTTAGTGTGATGGAAAGAGAGTTAAAGGGAAGGTAATTATGCCGTCTCTTTAACGAGAAGAAGATAACCTTTTAAATAAAAAAGCCTGATCTAATGTCGCCAATCCTTGAGACCAACGCACCCATATTTGTACTCAAATTCATAGGAGTTTGTTGTTGATAGGATGCCATTGCTTTTGTTTTTGCCGCAGTATTGTTCCCAATTTTTGAGGTAGCACTTTCACTTGCTACAGAAGGATTACTAAGAGCAGCCAATAAAAGATTAGAAGTGGATTGGGTGTTGCTATTCGTTAGTCCTAAACTGTTAAAAATCTGTTGTTGAATGCTCGATACACTGCTGCTACCCAATGTATTAGGATTAAGACCATTAAGATAATTATTGAGACCATTTGAATTTTTTAGTTCATTGATGATGGATTGTTTTTGTATGTCAGAAATGGTATTAATGCCATTGCCTAAAAGAGCTTCCGTTAATACTTCCTTGAAGGCAATTTTTTGTTCTGCAGATAAATTTAATTTTTTGTTATCAGAAACATCTTGTAATAGTTTTTGAGTAATCAATAAATTTTCACTAGATAATGAGCTTATCGTCAAAGATATTCACCTCACTTTATGTAAATATATACTATCTTCTTCATTGTCTATTATCGTCTTTTCGATGAAATTTTCCAGTAGATCGTTGAAACAAAATATGGGAGGCAACCGTATAATAGGTAATGGGGGTGTTTAGATGAAATATTTCTTCATTGGCACAATTTTATCCATCATAGGTGTTTCTATATCAATGCTTTTATGGGGTATGGAGAGAGCTTATTTCATTTCAGGAATCATTGGCTGCATCTTAATTGTAGTAGCTATGATTATGTCAGGTTCAATGGTGAGTGGAGATCGTATGCGCGCAAACTTTGCTACTGAAACAAGGGAGCATAGGGATGAGCGTAATAAATTTAAGGCTAATTCGTTTCTAATGGCTGATCCTAATATATTGATTACTATTATATTATACTATTTTGTGAAATAAATTAGTTTAACCTGATGCATGACCATCTAAAAAACCTTCTGAAATTGGTTTATCCATTTCAGAAGGTGGAATGATTTCAAATAATTTCAGTGAATATCTACAGAAATTGGTTTATCGAAATATACGTATTTTAATTCTGTTTGACCATAAAAAACGAAAAGCCTGTTGATCACCAGCCAAGACCTTTTGGATAAGCTGCTCATTCATGAAATACACTCCTTTATCTTAAAAACGCATAGTATTAAAAAAAATCTCAAGTAATAGAAAATATTTTTTGAAGGCTATGCAGATAATAGGGTTAATCTGTCACTTGTCCCTGCTATCCTTCAAAGGCTATCATTTCTCTTCACTTCATTCTATATATTATTATTATCTTTAGGATAAGGGAGCATTCCTGTTAGAAACGTTTTCGGGGACTTGAAATAAAAAAAGCCCTCTTGTATGATGCTTGAGTATCAACAGACAATTGACTCGCACATCTACAGAGAGGACTCTATAACAATGAATTTTAATACGAATGAAAAAATTAATCAAGTTTCTGAAAATACGCTTGTCATCGGTATTGACATCGCGAAGTATAAACATTTTGCATGTGCCATCGATGATCGTGGTCGTGTGCTTCAAAAATCATTTCCGATTGCTCAATCACACATGGGATTTGAAGCTTTTTATGA
Organism: Lysinibacillus sp. NPDC047702; assembly: GCF_050272555.1. Taxonomy (NCBI): domain Bacteria; kingdom Bacillati; phylum Bacillota; class Bacilli; order Caryophanales; family Bacillaceae; genus Lysinibacillus; species Lysinibacillus sp. NPDC047702. The sequence goes on from NZ_JBNNMG010000002.1 coordinate 203,370, forward strand.
ACGATTACTTGCGTTAAAGGCGATACATGATAAACAGGAAATCCTTGTTGGTTTCGAGCCAACAGGTCACTACTGGATGAACTTAGCTGCGTTTTTAACAAACTACGGCATTCCTTTTGTGATGGTGAATCCGATGCACGTCAATCGCTCGAAGGAACTCGATGATAACCTGCAAACGAAAAATGACCAAAAGGATGCACTAGTGATTGCTCGTCTAATGCGCGATGGACGCTTCAGCTATCCACGTATTTTAGCGGGTGTAGAAGCAGAACTTCGCAACGGCGCGACATTGCGTACCAAAATACAAGAAGACTTAAATGCGCTTCAAAATCGGATCATTCGTTGGCTCGATCGCTTTTTTCCTGAATTTACTCAAGTATTTAAAAGCTTTGGGAAGATGGCCTATGCGGTGCTTGAAAAAACACCTCTACCATCGGATATCAATGGAAAAACACCGGAAGAACTGCTCTTCCTTTATCGCCAAGTAGAGGGAATGAAAAGTCCCCAACTACCAAAGGCAAAGCAATTGGTCGAGGTAGCAGAAAGCTCCATTGGAGTGACAGAAGGTCTTGTGATGGCACGTTTTGAAATTGCCACACTCCTC